>NZJB01000066.1 GCA_002691885.1 Gammaproteobacteria bacterium | reverse complement strand
GTGGTTTATGTCGCCGCCATCGGCCAGGCCTACAATCCCAACCCAGAACGCGGTCTCTACAAAACATCTGATGGAGGCAGGACCTGGATTCAGACTTTGTATATTTCAGATACAACAGGTATCTCCGATGTAGAGATGTTACCGGGCAATCCTGAAATACTTTTCGCCACGGCGTGGAAGGCGGAACGCAAGCCCTGGACTATTATAAGTGGGGGGCAAAACAATGAGGGCGGCTTATTCAAGTCCGTGGACGGTGGCAGCAACTGGGAGAAGATTACCGAAGGCCTGCCCAAGGGCTTAATTGGCAAAATGGATCTNGCAATTTCACCATCGAACTCCAGTGTCATTTATCTGTTAGTCGAGGCTCCCGATGACGAGGGAGGCTTGTACAAGTCTNCTGATCAGGGTCGATCCTTTAAACAGGTGTCNAGCCACAATGGCATCATCACACGACCGTTTTACTACACCAACATTGATGTTGATCCAAAGAACCCCGAAGTTGTTTATGCGATGTCCACAGGGAACTTTATTTCTAGGGACGGGGGNGAAAACTGGGAACGCTTNGCAACACCCCATGGTGATAATCATGACATGTGGATTAATCCTGATAACCCCGATCTATATATTCAGGCCAACGATGGCGGGGCNAACGTAACACACAATGGCGGAAAAACCTGGTCCACCCAATTCAATCAGCCAACTGCCGAGCTGTANCAAGTAGAAGTTGACGATCAATATCCCTATTGGCTGTATGCGGGCATGCAAGATAACGGTACTACCATTTCCGTGCCTAGTATTGCACCTTTTGGTGTGCAGCATTCCAACCGGTGGATCGTGGACACTGGTGGCTGTGAGACCGGGCCTGCTGTGCCCAAGCCCGGAGACCACAACATCATTTATGCAGACTGTAAAGGGCGCTTTGGTGTATTCGATAAACGCCTTGGCACGGAGAAAGGTTACTATGTGGGCGCCGCCAATATGTATGGCCAAAACCCGAAAGATTTACGTTATCGGTTTCAACGCGTTTCGCCTATCCACATCTCTCCCCATGACCCCGATGTGATCTATCACACGTCACAATACGTGCACCGCACCAATGATGAAGGCAAAACCTGGCAAATAATTTCACCTGACCTTACCGCATTTAAGCCAGAGCATCAGGTGATTTCAGGCTCACCAATAACTCGTGACATTACTGGCGAAGAGTTTTACAGCACNATTTACTCAATCCGAGAATCACCATTGCAACAAGGCTTAATATGGGTAGGGGCAAACGACGGACCGGTTCATGTGACCCGTGATAATGGCAAAACATGGGAAGATGTCACNCCNCGACAATTGCCTCCGGGTGGCCGCGTGGATGCGGTCGAGCCTTCGCCCCACAATCCGGCAAAGGCCTATATTGCNGTGTTGCGCTATCAGTTGGGGGATTGGAAACCNTATATCTACCGAACNGNCAACTTNGGCAGGACATGGTCGCTGTTNACNGAGGCAAATGGGATTCCGAAAGATTTTCCNACCCGAGTGATNAGAGAAGATCCAGACAAAGCAGGCCTGCTTTATGCTGGCACGGAATACGGTATTTTCATCTCGCTAGATGACGGGGANACCTGGCATGATTTTCAGCAGAACCTGCCGGTCACACCNGTNACTGACATCAAAGTTGTGCGTGGCNATCTAGCAATCAGCACCATGGGGCGCTCCTTCTGGGTGCTGGATAACATCACAACTTTGCAACAGAATATAATCAACAGTTTGGATAACGAGCCAGCGCTGTTTCAGCCCAAGAACACTATTCGTTATCGCCGGCCCCGCGGCATGCCGAATACCGAAATACCAAATTACCCACAACCTGCCGTGGTTATTGACTATTACCTGCCAGAGGACTTCTCTGAAAGCTTGCTCATGGAGATACTGGATGATGCTGGCAACGTGATTAATCGATTTACCAACACGGATGATGGCTTAGACGATAGCCGAAGCGAACAGGCCCTGACTGACATGGGCACCAACCAGACTATCTACTTGGTGGACGATTCACTCTCGACGNACACAGGTTTAAACCGCTTTCGCTGGACAATGCGTCACTTCGGCGCCTGGCATACCAGCGAGGGCCGCCGCTACCAAAACGGTCCTATGGTTAAACCAGGGACTTATACCGTGCGACTTACTGCGGGGGACAGCACAATGGCGCATCAGTTTGAGCTCCAGGTTGACCCTAGAGTGCTTGCTGGTGGAACCACACTGGCGGATATTTCTGCTCAGGTTGATCTGCAGCTTGAGATAACAGAGCTGCTGTCCAGCGCCCGCCGCCTTGAGGATGCGTTGGGCACCGAACAAGAGGAGCTTGAAGAGCTTGAAANCGAAACCGTACTGAGCGCCCAGCAGCAGACGCGAATGGAAAGCGTCTATTCTGTGCTTTCCGCTTTGCGGACGGCGGAAGGCATCTACATGGAACCCATGCTTACAGCGCAAATCAGCTATCTCTTCAATATGATCAACGCCGCCGATCAGGCGCCAGGGCAGGAAGCAGAGTCACGTTTCGCCGAGTTGAGGCAGCAATTCTTAGCATTGTCTGCGAAGGTTGCAGAAGCAGATGACTAGACGTATTAAAACAGGCATCGCTTGTGATCAATGGGTAATTCGTAAGCTGGCCGGTTAGCGCAAACAAAGACCCGCACGGAGCGGGGTAACTCCGCAGGGGCCTGCGCGCTGTTTTTGCTGATTGGAATTAACTAACGGAAGTGAAACGCCAGGCTAAACTCCCTACCAATCGCCAAGGTACTGAGCGCATCGGAGGAGGTGAAGTAGGTTTCATTAAACAGATTCTCGATACCGGCCTGCATCTGCCANCGCTCACTGAGATCAACCCTNAGACTTANCGCGCCGATGTTGGCAGCCTGCAAAGCCCNTTCTGTCGCGCCGAAATCCTGNTTNTCNAATCGTCTNCGCANGCTCACATTCAATGACCANCTNGGNGNTGNATAANNNAAATCAANTTGATGCCTNNNNGCNGGAATGTCGATTAGNGTATNTTTNNTGTCNCTANTGCCNGTAACTNNCTGNCCGGAAANCNNNANCTGCCANGNNTTNGATGGAAANAGCNCTANGNGATATTGCCAGCCCCTGANATCNCCGNTCAANAGNTTNCGATAGCTCAGAGTNTTATNATCNAGNNTTNTCCGCTCNATAAAGTCNTCAATNTCCANNGNAAAGCCATGCANTTCAAAAGCTAGGCGTTCACNCNGGTNCTCGATGCCGATNTCCAACTCCGANGTATCTTCNGGNNNTANCCTTGANTTNCCNANAACCTCNCCACGCCCNGTNGTNCCAATGAAAAGCCTTTCTGANAGGCTGGCAAACCTNNTGCNGGTCCCATNGCTCAGNCTNAAATCCNAANCACCTAGAGGCTTCCGCACCGTNAGGAAGTAAGACNNNCTGTNNNGGGAGATTTTTTCNGATCTCGNATCAGTTTGCGTAAAGANNGTCCACCTACCCCCNAGATGCACGGAGANGANGNNNAAGTNGCGATTCGCCGTAGCAAAGATCGCAGATTCGTTTTCTTTGCCATCANGAAGCGACTGAGNAGACCTGCGCAGCCGTGNNAGCNNNANCTCATNNTGTCNCGCGTTGACACCTCTGCGACCGAAATAGTCGAATCCATATTGGCCACNNAGCGGGCCAGCCTGCCATCTGTCCTCTGCGGCGANGCCTATATCTAAAGAGCGATTTGCAACCTCTTTGACCTGGGGTTCGAGCCCCTTNCTTANGGNGCCGAACTCNTGATNNTCCCGCGTCAGCAGATCCTGGTAGTGNAGCGAAAAGCGCGNTGTCCAGGTACNAGAACCGCTCAGCTCTACCTGACTGAGCAGATGATTTTCTTTTGGATAAAAGATACGGCGAACCAACGGAAACTGTGAGTTGTCTTTGCCGATGTCTTCAGCTTTACTGCCAATCAGTTGCCAGTCGATACTATAGTTACCCGGACTGAACAGGCGTTGGTAATAGGCCGACAGCTGGTCAAAGCGGTCAAACTTGGTGTCTCCCTTCACGGTTTTGCCATCGTCTCGCTGACGCAGTGCGATGCCGGCCGAATAATTTACTTTACCCGCGCCTGCTGCAAGATTCCGCTCGGCGCCATCGCTCGNAAATCCTGCACTTAACCAGGGCGAAGCATCCTTTCGAAGCAGTAGCTGCAGGGCACCGGCAAGAGCACCACTACCGTAATAAGTGCTTGCTGGTCCCTGAATGATCTCAACACCACCTAAAAGCAGAGGGTCTAAAAATGAAGCCGATACCCCCGCGCGTCTTTCCGAAGTTAAACGCATCCCGTTAAGTAAACTTTGAACCCGCTGCCGCGCCAGACCACGAATNTTCAGTGTTTGAAATAGACCAGGCTGGCCGTTTAGGGAAACACTAGGCTGCAGTGCCAGCGCCTCGGAGAGCGAACCGGTAGCGGTAGTTAATTCATCGATCCCAACGTATTCGCTAATCAGGGCCTCTCCCTGACGATGTCGTGTGGTGGCAACACTGATTGATTCGATTGAGGAGATAGAATTGTCACCAGCGACATTTTCCTCTCCAGCTGAATTAGTCCCGTTAGCCGAATCCGCCTGAGCAAGCTCAGGTGTAGACAGAAACATTAAAAGAGAAATTGAGAGGGTGAAATATTGAGAGTAGGCCAACACTACAGTCTCCAAGGTCCAACGGAGGCTATGCTATTAGATTGCAACCTAAGCAACCTTAGCACAAAATGATCCAGTCGATATTATTGGGTCAATCAGGAGACTTCATGAATCTCAAACCATGGCTTACCCGCCAAACACAACGGTCCTTGAATTCAGCCCTGGCGCTAGCAGCTGGCATCGCCTTGTTACTGCCATTTTCAAACTCTTTGCTCGCACAAGAGAATCGATTCGATGGTTTGGATTACCGCTCTATCGGGCCATTCCGTGGCGGCCGCTCTGCCGCAGTTACTGGCGTGCCTGGCGAGAACAATCTCTACTACATGGGGTCTACCGGCGGTGGAGTCTGGGAAACTCGTGATGGTGGCGCCAACTGGAAAAACATTTCCGATGGCTATTTTGGTGGGTCCATTGGCGCTGTCGCGGTCAGCGAATGGGATCCTAACGTCATCTATGTGGGCGGTGGCGAAGTGACTGTGCGGGGCAATGTCTCCCATGGCAGCGGTATGTGGAAGTCCACCGACGCCGGCAAGACCTGGAAATCCATTGGCCTTACTGACAGTCATCATATTCCTCGAGTACGCATCCATCCGCGCAACCCAGACCTCGTCTATGCTGCAGTCATGGGTCACCTCCACGGCCCNAATGAACAGCGCGGTGTATTCCGCAGCAAAGACGGAGGCGAGACCTGGGAAAGAATACTTTTCATCGATGATGAAGTCGGCGCCGTTGATCTCGTCATAGATCCGAATAATCCAAGAATTCTATATGCCAGCTCNTGGCGAGTTTTTCGAACACCCTATACCCTCTCTAGCGGAGGTGAGGGATCGGCACTTTGGAAGAGCACAGATGGCGGCGACACCTGGGAAAATCTCTCTGAAAGAGAGGGCATGCCTGACGGCACCCTGGGTATCATAGGGGTCACCGTTTCGCCGGCAGATTCCGAACGGGTGTGGGCAATTATCGAAAATGAAAACGGTGGTGTGTTTCGTTCAGATGACGGCGGTGCGACCTGGGACAAAACCAATGACGACAGAAACCTGCGTCAACGAGCTTGGTACTACACGCGAATTTATGCAGATAGCCAGGATGAGAATCGCGTCTATGTGCTCAACGTCGGCTTCTTCACCTCAACCGATGGCGGGACAACNTTCGAACGCGTGCCGACTCAACCGCCCCATGGCGACCATCATGATCTGTGGCTTGCGCCGGAGGACGCCACTCGTATGATCGTAGCCGACGATGGGGGCGGTCAGATCAGCTTCGATCGCGGNAATTCCTGGTCCACCTACTTTAACCAGCCCACCGCGCAGTTCTATCGTGTAACCACTGATAATCACTTTCCCTATCGCATTTACGGCGCGCAGCAAGACAACTCTACTTTACGCATACTGCATCGCTCTGATGGTAACAGTATTGGTGAGCGAGACTGGGAACCTTCGGCCGGGGGAGAAAGCGGACACCTGGCACCCCATCCTGTCAATCCGAATATTGTTTACGGTGGGTCTTATGGNGGATTACTTGAGCGTCTGAATCATGGTACCAATGAATCTCGTATGATCGACGTATGGCCAGATAACCCGATGGGCTACGGNGCTATTGATATTCGCTATCGGTTTCAATGGAATTTTCCNATCTTAATCTCACCCCATGATCCCGATGTGATTTATGCGGCGGCNCAAATGCTGTTTCGGACTATTGATGAAGGCCAGAGCTGGCAACAGATCAGTCCCGACTTAACTCNTAATGAGCCAAGCACCATGGGCAAGTCTGGAGGACCGATCACCAAGGATGACACCTCAGTGGAGTACTACGGCACCATCTTCGCCATCGCCGAATCACAGCATGAAGCAGGCGTCATCTGGGCTGGAAGTGATGATGGGCTAATACACATCTCTCGAGACGATGGTGAGAGCTGGACGGATGTGACCCCGCGAGGCATACCTGAATGGATGATTATTAACAGTATTGAAGTCAGCCCTTTTAATCCCGGCGGCGCCTATGTGGCAGGTACACGCTATAAGTCAGATGACTTCCGCCCCTACCTTTATAAGACTGAAGACTATGGCAATAGCTGGGAGTTGATTACTAACGGGATCAATGAGGAGCACTTCACCCGGGTAGTTCGAGCTGATCCAGGGCGCGAGGGTATTTTGTATGCGGGCACCGAACTGGGTATGTATGTGTCGTTTAATGATGGTAAAAATTGGGAATCATTCCAGCTCAATCTACCTATAACACCAGTAACTGATTTGACCATCAAGAACGATGATTTAATCGTTGCTACTCAGGGTCGCTCATTCTGGGTCCTAGATGACCTGACCCCTTTACATCAACTCAAACCAAGCTGGGAAGAGGATGTTATTCAGGTTTTTACGCCAAGACCAACCTATCGAATGAACGGATCGACCACGTCGAATCCCGTCAACGCCGGCCACAATCTTCCTAACGGCGTCATCGTGCAATATTACATGGCTGAAGACCTGCATGAAGCTGAAAAAAATGCAACTAACCCAGAGACAGATGCAATTGATGCAACCAGTCAGCAAGGGACTTTAAGCCTTGAATTCATGACAGCAGGCGGTGAAAGCATTCGCACCTTTAGCAGCGACGCCGAAGAAGACGTCAACAAAATAGCAGGCGCGAAAGCGGGCTTTAATCAGTTTGTATGGGATATGCGCTACCCTGACGCGGAAGGTTTTGATGGGCTTATCATGTGGGCAGGCAACCTGACTGGGCCCAAAGTCGTTCCAGGCACTTACCAATTGAGGATGCGCCATGGTGACTATAGTGAGACCCGAACCTTTGAGATCTTAGCAGACCCTCGGATAGGCGCCTCTCAGGAAGACATGCAAGCACAATTTGACTTCTTACTTGTGGCCAATCAGAAACTCACTGAGACACACAAAGCAATTAAGCGTCTTCGAGAAATTCGAAATCAGATCAATACGGTGGTCGGACCGCTTGAAGACCGAGCAGGCTACGAGTCACTAAAAGATCGCGCGGCTTCAATCAAGGGAGAGCTTGAGTCTATCGAAGAGGCCCTTTATCAAACCCAAAACGAAAGCAACCAAGATCCCCTCAATTATCCCATTCGCCTCAACAATAAACTCGCTAGTGTAAACCGATTGGTAAACAGAGGGAGCTTTCGTCCCACTGATCAGTCTGTCGCAGTAAGAGATGAGTTGATCTCCGACATTGACGCTGAGTTAGCTAACCTAGCTCGCGTTGTTGAAGATGAATTGCCTCGATTCAACAACCTCGTGCAAGAGCAAGCCATACCGGCGATTTTGTTGGATGATGATAATTGAGTTTGACTAGAGCAACACCAGCTAACGAAACAGGCAAATTGATATGAGGGTTTCTCAGCAATTTGGAAGAAAAATCAAAGGGTATTTGCAGCAATCCGCATGGAAATTGTTGATGCGCATACTATCGTGATCTTCAATACCCATATCAGTACCGAATTCAGTATCATAGTGGTCGCTTTTCACTGATTTTAATAGTGCTAGACCCCGTGATCAGGTCTAGCCACTCGCTAATGACGGAGTCTCTTGATGAGTTATGCCAAAAATCTAGCTATGCCAAGAGCATCGCGTTCCATTCGCTTCCGTAACAGCCTTATCCTTGTCATGACTACCCTCTTATCCAACAGTGCAGGATGGGCGCAGGGTGCGGAAGAAGGTGCCCCCAATCCACTTGCTAGCCTTGCGCTGCGCAATATCGGGCCCGCCTATCCTTCGGGTCGCATCTCGGATTTCGCCTTTATCGGCGAGGGCGATAATCACTATCTAGTGGCCACCAGCTCGGGTGGTTTGTGGGAAACCCGCAATCGCGGTACTACCTGGACGCCGCTATTTGACGGTCAGAGCACCTACGCGCTGGGTGTGGTGAAAGTGGCACCTACTGATCAGGACATCATTTGGGTTGGTTCCGGCGAGAATAACGCTCAGCGTTCGGTTGGGTACGGCGACGGTGTCTACAGGTCCATTGATAGTGGAAAAACTTGGGAAAACATGGGGCTGGCGGATTCAGGTCATATTAGCCAGCTTTGGATTAACCCAGAGAATGAAGACCACGTGCTGGTCGCGGCCCAAGGACCACTCTGGAACTCAGGGGGCGATCGCGGGCTTTATCGCACAAAGGATGGCGGGCTCACTTGGGACCAGATTCTTGCTATTGATGAGCACACCGGAATCAACGAATTCGTGGTACACCCAAATAATCCTGACCTGATCGTGGCTTCCAGCTATCAGCGCCGGCGTCACGTATGGACTCTGATCAATGGCGGTCCAGGTTCTGGCATTCATCGCAGCCTGGATGGTGGTGCAACGTGGAAGGAAATCAGTGCTGGCTTGCCCAAAGACCATATGGGTCGTATCGGTCTAGCCATGTCGCCGGCGGCGCCCAATACCCTTTATGGCATCATCGAAGCGAGTGAAGCCGAGCAAGGTGTGTACAGATCCACCGACTTCGGTCAGCACTGGGAAAAGCGTTCGGACCACATGACCACCAGCCCTCAATATTACAATGAAATCGTCGCCGACCCGCACAACCCTGAGCGACTCTATTCATTGGACACCTACACATGGGTATCGGAAGACGGCGGCAGCTCATTTCAACGTCTTTCTGCCGACCATCGTCATTCCGATGACCATGCACTATGGATTGACCCTGACTTTACCGACCATCTCCTGATTGGCGGAGACGGCGGCATCTACGAGAGCTGGGACCAGGGTCAAACTTGGGCTCACGTGGACAATCTGCCCATCGTGCAGTTCTACCGCATTCAACCGGATAACGATGAGCCCTTTTACAATGTATGTGGCGGCACCCAGGACAACAATTCCCTCTGTGGTCCATCACGCACTACAGTGACCCATGGCATCACCAACTCCGATTGGAAAATCATCTTGGGCGGTGATGGCTATAAACCGCAAATTGATCCAGAAGACCCAAACATAATCTATACGCAATACCAGTATGGAGGTCTGGCTCGCTATGATCGCCGCACCCAGGAGCGGCTCTACATCACACCGAGGCCTCCGAGTGGAGAAAACGACTACAAGTGGAACTGGAACGCACCGCTGCTCATCAGCCCGCACAACCGGGAGCGAATTTTCTATGCGGCGGAAAGAGTGTTTCAGTCTGATGATCGTGGCAACAGCTGGCACATCATTAGCCCTGACTTATCGCGACAATTAGATCGCAACCAGTTGGTAGTGATGGACCGCATCTGGAGTGTGGATGCGATAGCCAAGAACGACTCAACTTCAATGTACGGCAGCGTAGTCGGTTTGAGCGAAAGCCCTCTGCAAGCAGGGCTGATTTTTGCTGGTACCGATGATGGCGTCATCAGCGTGACCGAAGATGGTGGCGAGAACTGGCGTTCGGTGGACTCTTTCCGTGGTGTGCCTGATATGTCTTTAGTGGAAGACCTGATTGCCTCCGTCCACAGCGCTGAGGTGGCCTATGCGGTATTCGACAACCATAAGCAGGGCGACTACAAGCCATACCTGTATAAGACGACTGACCGTGGCAGGAGCTGGCGCAGCATTTCGGGTAATCTGCCTACGCGTGGGTCTGTGCACACCGTTGCTGAAGATCATGTTGATCCGAACCTGTTGTTTGCCGGCACTGAATTTGGGTTGTTCTTTACTCAGGATGGAGGCGCGAGCTGGCACTCTTTGAAGTCCAATTTCCCGACCATCGCTGTGCGCGATCTAGAGATTCAGCGGCGTGAAAATGATTTGGTAGTTGGAACATTCGGTCGGGGCGTTTACATTCTGGACGACTACACGCCGCTGCGGACGCCAGCGAAAGATCTCTCTGATCGTGAAGCCTCTCTATTTGCTGTTAAGGATACTTGGCTATATGTAGAGGGCGATCTTTGGGGCGGTGGGGGAGAACCACAGGCCAACAACGGCGACGATTTTTATTTCGCGGAGAATCCCGACTATGGAGCTGTGTTCACTTACTACCTGCGGGAAGGCTTGCAGACACTGCGGGAACAGCGCCGCGCATACGAGATAGAAGCAGAGGAAGTTGGCGACGATACGCCATACCCGGAATGGGGTTCCTTGCGAAGAGAAGACCAGGAACAGGATCCAGAAATTCTTCTCACTGTAAGCGACTCTGGTGGCAACGTCGTACGTCGGATAACCGGCTCACACGCCAAAGGCTTACATCGCGTAAGCTGGGACTTGCGGCTGGAGCGCCCGGACCCGATCTCTCTGAATGGCAGTGGCAACAATAATCGCCGTGGTCCAATCGCGCTGCCTGGTGAGTATGTTGTACAGCTCAGCAAGAAAGTAGATGGCGAGCTGACCGTACTCGGCGAGCCTCAGACATTTATCCTTAAGCCGCTGCCTCTGAGCCCCGAGGCTACTGATGACAGACCGGCCTTGCTGGCGTTTCAGCAGCAAACCAGTAAATTAATTCGCGCTGCCACAGGTACCACCCGGTTCGTTTCTGAGTTACGCATGCGCCTGCAGTATTTTGAAGCCGCGTTGGATCGCACGCCAGCATCCACTGGGGCAATGCGCGCTGAGTTGTCGGGACTCTTCGATCGTCTTGATGACGTGGAAGTGGCGTTGAATGGAGACAGGACTGTCGCGAGCCGCAATGAGCCGGCTCCTATGTCCATCAACGCCAGGCTCAATTCGGTCCGCTCCTCTAGCTGGCAATCGCAAGCGCCGGTCGCGCCGGTGCATGCTGACTCTCTCGCAGTCGCTGAAGTCGAGTTTGTCGAAGTGCTGGANCAGCTTCGCGATATAGAGGNNGCTGTCGATNAGTTCGAGTCCGAGNTAGACGAATTAGGGGCGCCCTGGACCCCAGGACGTTTACCNAGCTGGNAGGCAAANTAACCNAAATCCATCGTNGCAACCGGTCAGTAGTTTTANCTGNTGNTGAATAATACTCAAATATCTCAATTCTAGTAGCATATTACCGTTCAAAGCGGTTGAACTAGAACCCNCTAACNTTGGNAGCACTGATNTACAGCTNAGGCTAGACGCCGCTTATGACCCGAATCCTTATGTTTTTGGTTTGGTGAGATCATTGCNTGCCGATGTGTCAAAGTATTTNACTTTGGCTGCGCCCCTAAAAAATTATTGCTACTCTATACCGAACCACTGCACAAGCGCATCCGCACTCAAGGTTTCACTTCAAAATGATTCAGGAAAATATAGAGCACGTTAGCGTGTATGGCGTTCTTCATTCCCCTTGGGTCCAGGCGGTCCTGCTGGGTTTGCACGAAAAAGACATCTCGCACTCGGTTCAGCCCATTCCTTCACTCTCGTCATTAGTAAGCTCGGGCTTGATGATGCCCGCTGCTAAAATCAACAAGGGGTCATGGCAACTGGATTCCGAAGAGATCCTCAAGTCAATCGGTTATAAAGGCATTGATAAAGTTGATAAGAGGGCCATATTTCGCACTTGGGATGGTGTACTACATCGCGTAGATAACCCATTTGAGTTCTTTCATGGTTTTAGCCTGAACAAATACGACCATCCTTCAATCTTGGTCCGGGGACTTAGCAGCTTTTTACGGCCCTTCATAACATATTATTTTTTTACTCTGATCAGCTTTCTTATTTTTACCGGCAAACGGCGTGATCCGGACAGTTTTGCTGACCAATTCCTACCCTGGGAGAGACGCTTATCACAAACTGGTAGTCTGTATTTTGGTGGCTCTTCGCCGAATGCCGTAGACCTGCAGCTTTTTGGAATAGTGCAGTGTCACTGCAGTATTCCCTACGCCCCCCTACTAGAAACCATACAGTCGGATCCCGCGCTACCGCAATACAGAGAATGGATTGGACGTATGCAAGAACATTTCGCGGGCTACAAGCATCTGTATTCAGGTCAGCATTTCAGACCAGAGACGCCCGTCGCGCAACGATCTAGCTTTTTGGAAAGAGTCGTTTATTGGTTTGGAGCACTATTTATGCTGTTGCTACTACCAATCACATTACTGTCCGTATGTGCTCTAGCATTACTACCAAATCGCAATTATTGACCTAGTGAGCTAATTAATTGTCCGACCCCTGTAAGTGTATCGCAGGAAGTAAGTTGGCTCGAATTATCCCTTAGGAGTAACCAAGTATTTCTCTCCAGTCTTCATTAAACGATAATCTGTCACTGCTTCTTTTGTAAGCATCTCCTCCAAATCGACCTTCCGCTTGTATGAACTAGCAAAAGTAGAAGTCAGGCCACGTAGCACGCGTTGACGCATGCGCGCCATTGTTTCCAAGCCTGCTTTTTGAAAGAAAGGAAACAATAGCCAACCCGACAAAGTCCAGCCAAAGCCATAGGCCGGAGTAAGAATCGTTGGGCTCATGTCTAGCCGACCGTAGATATACATTTTCTTTTCCTGGTTTGAGCCATAGCGTGAATATTCATCCATTTTTGCCACGGCTACTTGTTCCATTGCCCGGAAGCAATTGTCCACTGCTTTACCGCCACCGATAGGGTCGAAGCCAAGATAGGCGCCAGTGCTTTCGATGGCTCCACGTAGCTTGTCAGCGAAGTCCTCATCTGCGGAATTAACGATATGTTTTGCACCCAGTTCTGAAAGTAGTTCGACTTGCTCTGCCGTGCGCACAATGTTGACCAAAGCAATATCGTCTTCCTTACAGATCTTGACCAACATCTGACCCAGGTTGGAGGCCGCAGCGGTATGAATAATAGCGCTGTGTCCCTCCATTCTTGCAGTCTCGGCAAAGCCAAGTGCAGTCAATGGGTTAACGAAAGCAGACGCGCCGTCTTCAGACGAAACATCACCGAGTGGAAGACACATGTTTGCGTCTGATATGCAATATTGCGAATAAGCTGAACGTGGCAAGCAGGCAACTCGCTGACCTATCAATGCTTGTGCGGCTTCGCCTTCACCTGCAGCGATCACTGTGCCGGCACCTTCATTACCTACAGGAAGACGTAATCCATGGCGGCCTTTCTGGGCACTATAGAAAGGCTCTGGCATATCTGCGACGAATTTCCCGTCTAAATATTCAGCATTTTCCAGATCCGCTGCACCGGTTAGGAGCGCGAGATCAGATGGATTGATGGGAGCGGCCTCCATCTGAACCAGCACCTGATCTCCGATCGGATCAGGAAAGCTAGTTGCTGCGATCTCCACGGTCAGTTTTCCATCGGCCAGTGTGCTAAAAAGTTGTTTTCCTGTGATCATCTTGCTCTCTCCTCAGTTTTGGGTTTCCGTCATTTATTGCAATGCCGCCAATTCTCCATTCTCTTCAGCACGCAGTGGGGCGGGCATTTTGACTACAAACCAATATTTTTTTCCAGTTCTGGGAAGCCAGAAATTTAATACCTTCTGCACTCCACTTCTGCCTAACTCTATGAATTATCACTCAGGATAAATCGTGCCCCTTGTTCGGCAATCATAACGGTAGGTGCATTGGTATTCCCGGACGTAATCCGTGGCATGATGGAAGCGTCAATAACCCTCAAGGCGTCAACACCATGGACCTTAAGCCGGTCACTCACCACAGCCAAATTATCATTTCCCATTTTGCAGGTTCCGACTGGATGAAAGATGGTAGTACCTAGGTCTCCGACTGCCTGCAGCAGTTGTTCATCATGTTCAAAATCGGGGCCTGGCTTCCACTCCTCTGGCTCGAATCTCGATAAGGCTTTAGCGGCCATGATGCGTCGGGTAAAACGCAGTCCGTCAATTGCAACTTGCCGGTCTTCCTCTGTTGAAAGGTAGTTCATAGTGATCGACGGATACTCATGCCAATTGCTACTTTTTATTCGAACATGACCTCGACTACTTGGCCGTAGATTACAAACAGACGGCGTTATCGCGTTGAACGTGTGCAACGGGTCTCCGAATTTTTCTAATGAAAGGGGCTGGACATGCCACTCGATATTGGCGCTAGGTTGATTTTGATCACTCTTGGCAAAAGCACCAAGTTGGGAAGGTGGCATGGTCAGAGGGCCTGTTTTAAAAAGAAAATATTCAAGACCCATCAGTGCTTTCCCAGCCAGGGAATTCGCTCGCTGGTTGAGGGTTACTGTATTTTTTACCTTGTAAACACTGCGCACCTGCAGATGATCCTGAAGGTTCTCTCCCACGCCCGGCAAGTCAAGATTCACTTTGACACCACGGCCCTGCAACAACTTTTCAGAACCAATACCGCTGAGCTGTAGGATTTGCGGAGAACCTACTGCGCCTGCGCTGAGCAAGATCTCACGCCGCGCGGTGAACCGGACCTTTTCCTTACCATTTATACAAGCAGAAACACCCTTTGCACTCAGCCTGCCATCACTCATATCAAGACGTAGGTTTTCCACCGCTGTGTTTGTCCTTATTGTAAGATTTCTCCGACTCATGACAGGTTTAAGATAAGCGCTAGTAGCACTCCAGCGTTTGCCTCTGCGCTGATTCATCTGGAAGTAAGCATTGCCAAAATTGTCGCCACGATTGAACTCGCGGATCTTAGGGATTCCCAACTCTTCCGCGGCTTCTCGCCACGCATCCAATATTTCCCAATCAACGCGTCGTTCCTCTACTCTCAGCTCACCCCCAACACCATGAAACTCATCCGCGCCGTGCTGATAGTCCTCGGATTGCTTGAATACCGGCAGGACATCCTGCCAACTCCATCCGTCGTTGCCCAGAGCAGCCCAGTAGTCATAGTCACTTTGCTGCCCGCGCATGTAGATCATGGCATTAATCGATGAGGAACCGCCTAGCACTTTGCCGCGCGCATAGCCTATGCGGCGATTGTTAAGCCCTGGATCGGGTTCAGTCTGATAGCACCAATCAGTTCGAGGATTCGCAATGGTGTAGAGGTAACCCACGGGAATATCAATCCAAAAGAAATTATCCTTATCACCTGCCTCCAACATTAAGACTTGAGTTTGGGGATCAGCCGACAGGCGGTTNGCAAGCACACAACCCGCAGTACCAGCCCCGACTATGATGTAATCGTACTCGGTCGTTTCATTCATATTGTCTATAGCNAGTCAGTGAAAATATAGATGCATAAAAAACATGTTGGACCGCATAGCAGTACCACAGCAGGGCCATCAAGAGCTACCACAACATGGTTGAGCCTCGATGATCACGGCCCAATCAGCTTCGTCAAGTTCGATATTGTATTTTTCAGCCACACGCTTCCAAATGCTTAGGTATTCACAATGGAAACCTTTGGCTGGAAGGTATTCACTAGGGCCCTTTGACCCTTTGACTGAGTTTTCAAAGTCATCAACAAGCAATAAGTTGTCTTGATCTACGGCAAAGGCTTTTTTCATTTTATTTGACCAGGCGTAGCCTCCATGATCATGGGCATAGGCAAGCGGGATCACATGATCAACATCCAGATCAGACGCCTGATTTAATTCGACTTCTGTATATGGATCAAACCAAATCCCAGCAGATACGACACAATTACCACTGTTTGCAAAAGCGACGTCTGACCGACTCTCTCTGACCAATAATTCATGGCGGAGATTCTGACAATCTTTATCGTTGTCGGGCCATCTTAATAGGTAGTCCTCCCTCCTGTACTGCCTATTGCGATCACTTGGGATCGCACACTGGAGTATCACTGCNATTAATAGTAGNAATNGTACCAAGAGTAACCGATAAGATATGAGCATTTGCACGGCGTCATCAGCGAATTTTAAATACTTTAAACAGGTCGGAGAACGTTTATTCCGTTCCGATACATGTCTAGAACGAATAATTCAATTCTACTCCGTATGTCCGTTCATTATCTTGCGCATCTGTAACTACATCAGTAGGGCGACTGTGCCGAGTCAGACAAACAAGAAAAACTTTGCCCCTCCGCCAGAACTTCCCATATTCTGGTGTATTGCTTCAACGATACGAGAAGCTTTTTTTCATGCTCGTACCCTTCAGTCAGGTCGTTTTAACTATTCAAAGTCTAATATCTTGTGAATCACGAACATCAAGCCGAAAATGCTTTTGCGCAAGCCGGGCGAGCTTTTAAACGCTCAACATAGGCGCTTAAGTTTGGATAATTCTCTTCATTAACCGCGCCCAAGCGCTTCGACATAATGCAGGCGTGCCCAAGCATCGTATCTGCGGCCGAGAAGTCACCGATCAAGTACTCCCTACCCTCAATTGCCGATTCCACTGGTTCCCAGGCNTTTCCGAGCAGTCGCTGTGCCTGTTCCCGCACCGTTGCGTCTTGCCTTTCCGGCGGNAACAGAAGTGTGTGCACAACAATGGTATTGATGGGTGGCATTACCATCCCTTCGCAATAGTGAAACCATTGCAAATACTCCGGGTAACGGGGATCGTCTATTGCCGGCTTAAGTCCGCCGTTCTTATGACAATCCAGCAGGTATTCCGCTATCGCACCCGATTCATAGATACTGACTTCCCCATCCTCCAATACAGGCACTCTGCCTAAAGGATGACGCGATCTATGCTCATCGGACTTCAAGTCTTTCGGATTGAACTCCATCCGATTCAATTCATAACCGAGCCCCAGTTCTTCGAGCAACCAAAGCGTTCGACTAGCACGCGAGTTTGGCGCAAAGTGTAGTTTTAACATCTTTAATCTCCTTCCTTAATCAGGGTCCACGGTCAGGACCATTGGAAAAATCCATGAGCCGCCAGGTCACTATACAGGCAGGATTATAGACTTGTTGGTGCGTTTGCTAGGGTTTCTTAGTGTCCTTGGGCACCACCTCAATTCAGAAATTTCTAAACCCCTGAAGTTCTCACAGAACAGGCATTGTAGTAGACAATGGAGTGGACGAAACGGCTCGAAACCCAGAGCGGGCGCCAAGTGCCGAGCAAAAGCCTCTGCTGGGCCCATGGCAACATAATCTGGAACTTTAGCTGGGATTCCCTATTTCCGTATCATTGCGATATTCGATTGCGCAATTTTAAACAGCAAGGCATCTTTCTCCTGCGGAACCATTTGGATGCTTAATTCACCCTCGGCGCCTTCGAGAGACAGGAACTTTCCATTAAACCTGGGCCCTTCCTCGACTGCAAAATCCCAGGTTCCTGTAATTGATGCGCCAAGCGGATTAATTCCGGAATGAACGATTTCACCGGAGCTTGGGTCTATGTTGATAGACGCAATCGTTGCTCCGGCTTGTTCAGTGAAGGACATTTCGAGCAGCCGGTTTTTTATTTTCCAACTTAAGCTCACTTGGAATTCGCCGCGAGTTGATGCATCAACCCAATCTCCGAGTAAACCTTCCCAGCCATTGTTTTTCACGATTTCACCTAGCGTCGGTGCCCGCTTTGGTGCTGCTTCAGAGGTGGCGTAAAAAATAAAATCATTGCTTATCAATCCGCCGCGAGTTTGTAGTTGTAATAAGTTCATGCCTAGCGGTGGTCTCTCAGTGAATTCGACGCGAATCATTTCATCATCTTGTAGATTAATCGTTCCATCCACACGTCTGCCGTTGACGATAATATGAGCATCGGCATCAACGTGCCGTGCATTGAGAGACATGGCGAGCTGCTCGGAATGGATGTTTGGAAACTCTTGTGGACCACTTTGCTCGTGGATTGGGCTCAAGGTCCATAGCGCCGGTTGCGGATGGTCAAAGTCGGTGTTCAGGCCATGGTGGCCGGTAAAAGTGCCGATAAATTTTCCTCCGCGGGTCAAGGCGACTAATTCTTCCTGCGTATAACTACCAATTGAGCTTACATATTCTTGCCCGTCAAAGCGCATTGAAACTGCTCGTGCGTTGTCGCCTTCAATCATCACTCCGCTTACAGCTAAGATGATTGCCTCTTCACGCGCAGACTGTTCTAGTGCATTGATGATGTCAGAAGTTATTGGCTTCGACAGTGATGCTTGATTAAGGGTTGCTTGGCGAGCAAAGGCACCCGAATAGCCCGTGCTATGCTCTTCCACCATGTCCCACACTGGATCGAACGCTTCGCGCTGCCCCCAGGTACGACGCCATAATTCACGCTCAGGGATACCTAGTTCCGCTAGCTCGGCAAATGGTTGTAGAGTAACTAGATTGATGCGTCCTTGTGGCAATATCAAAAACCGATCGTAAGCGCCGCGCCAAGTCGGCGTATCCATCCCAATAGTTGGATGGTTGGTGCTAACCAAGTGCGGTAGACGATGGCAGTCTCCACAAACTCCCGCTCTGCCACCGCCATTACCTTCAATATGAAACAACCTAAAGCCCTCTTTGGCTCTGTCGCTTTGAACATTGTCGTAGGCTCGGCGCTGTGCAGGGGGATAGGGGACACTCAGCAGGAAAACAGACATATCGCCACGTTCGGCTGACGTAAGCTTACCAAGTTTTCCTTCGTCATTAGCATTCGTTTTGCCTACCCAGTGCATGGTATTGGCGAGGCCACCATCAATAAGATCCAACGTTGATGTAGTCGGGTCGTTGATGTCGCTGTTTGGGGGCACATGGCCATCTGTGTTCGCCGCATTTACGCCTCCATAAGGATCGCCTGGAATCCCGTCCCAGTGATAGGGCTCTGTATCCCGCAATCCCCGAATGGGCATCGTGATTCGTGGTTGGATTTGATCGCCACGAGTGACGATGGGGGTCTCAAGTACCCACACCAATTGATCGGTGTGGCCGTCCGGATGGCAGCTAGCACAGGAAAACGTGCCTGTGGTTGAGGCCCTCGCCGTTTCAAAGGCTTTACGTCCACGCTTAATAACGGGCTCCGTCGGGTCTTCAAGTACCACTGTGTCGACTAGTCTAGGATTGCTAGTCGTAGAGACATCAACCAAAGAGACCGTGTTTTCAACGGCATTTAACACCCAGGCCTGTATTGGACTACCATCGTTGGCGCTGATCACTGCAACACCGCGCGGAGTGGCATCAACAGCAACTCGGCCAAGCACGACCCCGCTGTCAGCATCGATAGTGATTAGTTTGTCTGAACCGGCCGTTGAAACGAAGAGTGTTGAATCGTCTTCGCTAATTTCAATGCCATAGGGTGTGGCTAGAGCATCGGCTGGGTCGGGCTGCTGCGGCGGCAAGGGCTCTAAGTCGAAAAAACGCGGCTCTTGAGCATCAGAACCTCCGAAATCTACACGGGTGANNCGATTAAGGAAAGCACGATTCTCCATTTCTGCAAGGCCATGTTTCTTTGTCCCTGCACGACCGTTCGCATCATTACGCGCATCGGTTTGNGCTATAAATACTCGCCCCTGTGAGTCGACGGTCATGCCATACAGCAGGGTGCCTAAGGTATCAACAGTTTCGATGAGCTCGTCGGTTTCAGTGTCGAACACGTACAAATCCCGGTCCGGCATATCGGGATGTTTAATCACATCGACAACATGGCCAAGAGAGAGCTTATTATTGTTTCTTATCGAGTGCTCGAAAATATCAAAGGTTACTAAATCTCCATCGATATCTTCCGCCGCGCCACCCGAGAGCTGTGTCTGATTATTTGATTCAAAAGGAATGACATAGAGCTTACCCCCGCGAACCACGATTTCGCGAGGGTCTTGTGCGGTAATAGTAAGACGTTTAGTCACCTCACGGCTGCCAACATCAATAACCGCTATTTGATTGGCGGAAGACAGGGCAACATAGGCCTTTTCATTGCTAGCGAAGGCGATNCCCATCGGTTCATCAAAACTGGTAGCCTTACGCGCCGTATCAAACTCTTGCACGGTAGCAATCACATTCAGGAAAGTCAGGCTGCTCTCATCTGTATCGATTACCGATATAGAGTCGGAAATGTGATTGGATACCCAGACTTCTTTACCGTCGGGACGCCTTGCGATGCTGACAGGGTCCACGCCGACATCTACCCGGGCGATAACGTCGCGCGTTTGGGGATCGATGACGTCGACAGTGTCAGCCGGNGTATTAGTAACAAAAACAAGATTGTTGTTAATGGCGATAGGAGAAGCATGCGGGCTGACAAAACTAGGGTGGCCGATTTGAGTCGGTTCAAATTGTCTCAGGGAGTTCTCTGATTGGGATTCAGCTTGCTGCTGACTTTCAGCAAANNCAATCACCGACCCGANCATCGCGAGAAGAGAGAAACCAAAGGCCGAGCGAAGGGTGTTTGTTNCTGCCATTATTAGAGTCCGCTTCAAATCGTGGGCTAAATATCTTGGTGCCGAGAAGCTGTATCAATCCGCCAATACGGCGATGATCAGCCCGCGANAGTCAATGTTGTCTCGNCANCCTACTAANTTAAGACATTGCCTTTCAATTCGCAAGTCACTGCTATGCTTGGGCCAAAGAAGAAAATGCAGTTGTTTTGAGAGCGGGGTAAGGAGGAGNTAACCTGAGACTGTAAGGAGCCAAAATAAGACATCAATAATTCGATAATCCCTGAAGTTTTTCACACAACTGGGGTTAAGAGTAGGCAATGCAGGATGCAAAGTAGCANCCTTCTTAGACTTTCCAAAAGGACTCCCACTGCGATTANNAAGAGAGAGCGAAGAAATCTACAANGAAGTGGACCTCTTTGTTTGAGCAATCCAAGGCTGAAGCCGAACGGCTAATGTGGCTTAGCTAATCGCAGTACGAGTCTATCAGTATTCCTGCCGAGACTCGGATCGAAAGGACCGAGTGTATGGTCATCATCAGAGTTCCTAAGAATGGTACTGGTGCCAGTGAGCACAAACCCTGCCTCAACAGCACTCGTTACTGCGTCTTCGAAAGTAATACGATGTAAAGTGACATTGTCTGCACCTGGTGTTCCCTTGTGATCAATTATCCCCAGAACACCCCCGGGCTTGAGCGCTGAATAAATTTGGCACAGTAATTGATGAGAGTCATCTTCCGAGCGATTGTATACATCGTGAAAATTCAAAGCTGTAATTGCGAAATCGATTGAACCGGCCGGGATCTGAGCAATACTACCAATGAAATCATTAACATTTTTGAGACGACTAGTACGCTCTGCTCTTTCATCTGTGCTGCGCTCTGTTATCGCAATAGGGTTATTGTGCATATAGACAGTACCTGAGTCCCCAACCGCGTATGACAGCACTTCAGAATACCAACCACCCATGGCTATTACATCGAGTACGCTATCTCCTTGTTTAATCCCCATAAATTCTAAAATTTCAGGCGCCTTCCTGTTTTCATCCCTTTCTTTATCCTGAGCGGGCCGCTGAGAATCCAGAATAGCCTCCGCTAGATGTTGTGCCGATTGCGCGGCTACAAAAGAGCACTGTGAGGCTAACAGAAAACCAATTAAAAGTTTTATGGATGATTGCATAATCGATTCTACCTAAAAAGTAATTCTGGTTTTTCAGAACAACAATACTGGCCCCACTAAACCAAACGTTACTATGCAGACCTTGCTAGAACGTACAGGTATTGAACGATACCATGCAATACTGCTCTCAATAAATTCCATGACCAAACTTTGAGGAGTTCGGCCTTCAAAGTTTGAAGCCCTTAGTAGCTCGGTTAATTATTACTCTAGTGCCGACCGCGCCAGCGATCCAACAATACTGCCAAAATGATCACCAGACCAGTGATTAATCGCTTGAATGGTTCTGAGACGCCGAGCTGAGCGAGGCCGTTTTGCAGTACCGAAATAATCAGCACGCCGATGAAGGCGCCGATAATCGAACCACGTCCGCCCATGAGGCTGGTACCACCGATAACAGCAGCGGCGATAGCAGATAATTCTAGGCCTGTTGCAGCATTCGGATCAGAGGCGCCCAGATACGCTGCGTTAATCAGCCCACCTAGGCCCGCTAGCAACCCAGAAATCAGAAGCACGGCATTAAGGTAAAGTTCGGTACGAATGCCCGAGATTTCGGCAGCTGGTTCATTGGTGCCAATAGCAATCAGGTAACGTCCGAACACTGTTCTAGTCAGAACCAGCTGAGATACAACAACCAGCCCAAGGGCAATAAGGAAAGCAGGCGAAATCCCGATACCCAGCAGTGGCAGTGAAAGCGCTTGAATACTAGGGCCGATATAAATGGTCTGAGACTCGGTCACCAAGTAGGCCAGACCTCGACAGGCTTCTAGCATACCAAGGGTGACTATGAATATGGGCAAGCGGAAATAGCTGCCTAGCACACCGTTTACCAGACCGGCGCAGCCGCCGGCTGCAATTCCCATTAGAGCCGCTACAGGCAACGGCAATTCAAAGACAGTCAGTGCGACACCGATAACCGCTGAACTTAAGGCGACTATCGAGCCNACCGATAAATCGATGCCACCGCTTATCAGCACCANAGTCATGCCNATAGTGACAATAGTCAGTGCGGGTAGCTGAGTAAGAATGGCGGCCAGTGTTCTGGTTGTAAAAAAGTTATCTGCAGTTAATGAAANAATCACAACCAGNACCAACAGTGCGAGANCAATAAACAGCTCCTCGAACATGAGACTCATCCGGNTGAGNAAATTGCTTCGATTAATTCCNGTTTTCATTGTTTTCCAATACAACGCCCTCAGTGATTNACTACCCGCTGACNCCGGTGTGCACTGAACATTTCCACCAACAACTGATCGTTACTCCACTGCCCGCGCTCAAATGTNGCTACTGCTTTGCGATTCGACAAGACCAGAATTCGATCGCTAAGCGCAGTCAACTCCTCCAGCTCACTGGAGATCATGATTAGGCATGCACCCAGATCTCTAAGTTCTCGCAATTTCGCATGTATAGCCAGCTTCGACGCCACATCTACCCCTCGGGTAGGCTCATCCAGCAACCAGACATCAGATTCGGTTTGCAACCACCGGGCAATCAGAGCTTTCTGCTGGTTACCGCCGCTGAGCCGGTCAATGGATTGGTGGGGGCCTTCACATTTAATTTGGAGCCGATCNATCAATTCTTCGCTGATANGCTGCTCANGACGGGGCAGCAGGAATGNCAGCGCAGCACCNAGCTTGCCTAAGCCGGCAATGGTGGTATTTAAAGAGACAGGTTTATCAGCAAAGTTTCCCTGAGTCTTGCGATCTTCAGCGATCAATGCCATACCCAATTTCACCGCCTCGCTGGCTGATCGCACTTCGACTTCTGCGCCTTCGTTTAACAACACCACCCGCCCTTGGCGATCCGGAGCCAGACCAAAAATAGTATGCAATAACTCCGAGCGACCAGCGCCAGCCAAGCCGGCGAGACCAAATATTTCACCGCGGCGACATTTAAATGAGACGGGGTGTGGAAAGATAGCGCTGGATAATTGCTCCACTTTGAGGNGCAGGTCTCCGGCTTTCCGGAGACTGCACTCGCTATGTTCAAGCAAATCCTGACCGCACATGGCAGTGATAAGATCATCAACGGTNAGAGAAGTAGTGGGCGCAGTCGAAACGATAATTCCATCACGTAACACTGAAACGTCATCACAGACTGACAGCACATCATCTAGCCGGTGGGACACATAGATGATACTCAAGCCAGTCGCGACGCGTTCCCTGATAATCTGATGTATTTGTTCCGCCTGGAGCGCGGTCAGAGCAGAAGTAGGTTCGTCNAGGATCAGTAACTGGCAATTCTCCGCCGACATGGACAGCGCTTTTGCCAGTTCGACGAGTTGTTTTTCCGCTAGGGTTAATTTCGCAACTGACGTTTGCGCGGACATTGCGTTCAGACCTACCTGTTCCATCAATTCCTCTGCNAGCCTTCCCAGCCTGACGCGATCAACAGTCATAGAATTTTGCGGAAGCGCTGAAAGGAAAATATTTTCAGCAACAGAAAGAGTATCAATCAGGCTTAGTTCTTGGGCCGCCAGTGCTATACCCTGCTGTAGCGCTTCACGTCTGCTTGTGGCACTGAAGACCTGGCCGCTGAGTTCCAGTGTACCGGAATCTGCAGCAAGCAGACCGCTGATAATATTGATGAGCGTGGATTTCCCGGCGCCATTCTCGCCCACCAGGCCATGAATACTGCCAGGCATTATCTCAAGTTCTANTCCTTTTAGGACNGGGGCAGCAAAACTCTTACAGAGCCCCTCAATACGAATTCGAGCAGTCACGTTGATTTCTTTTCAGTTAGTCTGAAGGGATTGAGCAGTAATTAGCTCTAAGGGTGTTTCACGATCCTGAGGAACCACGCCGGTGGCCAGCACCTCCAGCGCATATTCGATACCAAACACTGCAAGGTGATCGCCAAACTGGTCTACGGTTGCTAAAACCGCGCCGGATTCGATCAGGGGATGAATAGCCGTGATGTTATCGAAGCCGGCGATTGTAATGTCATGGTCTAGTGCAGCCAGGCCGACAGCCGAAGCAGCACCCAGTGCCATGCTGTCATTTGCAGCAAGAATGACGTCTAGTTCTGGAAACTGAGAGAGTATTGCCGAAGTAACCTGNGCGGCCTTAGTCTGGTCCCACTCACCGCTTTGCAGGGTGACGACTTCCATGCCGGCTTCGNCAACTGCCTGCTCTAACCCAGTGCGACGTTGAATNGAATTAAAAGCAGACGTAATACCTTCGAGAATTGCGACTTCGCTGTCGCTTGCCAATCCTTGCAACGCAAAGTCACCAACCATCTTCGCCCCAGTCAAATTGCTTGGGCCTATAAAAGGTATTTGCAAATCGTACTCAGCCAGTATCTCAGGCTCGAGGCGGTTATCGATATTGATAATGACAATACCCGCAGAACCGGCACGAGCCAATGCGGGAACTAATGCTCTGGAATCTGCCGGAGCGACGACGATGGCGTCCACGCCAGAGCTAATCATCTGATCAATCAGTGCAACTTGCTGCGCCAGATCAGTTTCATTGCGAATGCCATTTACTATCAATTTATAATCCTGAGAGTTCTCAGCATGATGAGCTTCCGCGCCCGCTGCCATATTGACGAAAAATTCATTCGCTAAAGATTTCATTACCAGCGCAACTGTAGGTATCTCGCTGGCATTTCCACCATTACTTGACTCGTTAGTGGATNCTGAAGGGCCACAGCTCGATAACATGCCANNTAATAGAAACACCGCAGTTATTTTTTTCATTTTTTNCAGTCCTAGGACGCAAAGGCCAAGAATAACATGTTGATTAGCAATTCCTCTCACCTCAAGGNAATACCTAATTTTCTACTTCATAAGCATACGGCATCGCGTCTTGTGCCTCGGCCCGGGTCACTGAGATTGACGCAGCTCTGCANGCCAATTCAANGCTCTGNNAAAGNTCATTGCCCAAGGCAAGGCCANCCTTGAGAGATCCNTTANTTCAGTCTCNGGCGGCAGTCGTGCCAATTACTCGATCCCCANGCGCATCAGCTCCAAGATTTCTCAGTATAGTNTCGGCCCCNAGTCTCGCTGCTGCCACTGCCTGGTTGCCTCCTTTGCCTAACGCTGAGATAAAGGAACTTCTGCCCATCACTNATTCCCCCGCAGCAGAAATAGGCGCAGGAGCTGCCATGTCGGGATTACTGCTTCCAATAAAAATTATCGGACCGAATTTCCTTGAAATCACCGATCATATCTAATTAGTATCAACTGTTAACTTAAGCTACTGCAAGAAATGCTCAACGACAACAAGAAGAATCATAATGACTAGGTTTTGTACAAAGATTTTACAACTGACTTTTTTACNGATTGCGTTACTGCTATTTTCAATCAACGCGACGAGTCAAGAAACCGTTACCATGCCNACANCCACGCTGCGCGACAAAATCAAAGGCGCCTGGGCTGCACAAACAGTTGGTGTTACTTACGGATTCCCAGTCGAATTTCGATTCAACAGTGCCCGTGTCCCGGAAGAACGTGAGATTCCCTGGTATGACGGTTACTTGCTGAAAACTATGACTGATAGCCCTGGCGCCTATGATGACATCTACATGGATCTTGCATTTGTGCAGGTTTTTGAAGATGAGGGTTTGGATGCGCCGGTACAATCTTTTGCGAATTCATTTGCGGAAGCTGAATACAGTCTCTGGTTCGCTAATCAAGTAGCGCGATACAATGTGTTAAACGGACTTACACCTCCAGAATCAGGCCATTGGTTGAATAACCCCGCTGCAGACGATATCGATTTTCAGATTGAAGCTGACTTCGCCGGACTAATGGCTCCCGGGATGGTGAATTCCTCAATTGAAATCAGTGACAAAATCGGTCACATCATGAATTACGGTGATGGCTGGTACGGCGGCGTTTTCATAGCTGCAATGTATTCAACAGCATTCGTTGAAAATGACATTGAAGCCATTGTTCAAACCGCAATTGACGTTATCCCTGAAGAAAGCGACTTCCATAAGATCATTGATAATGTGATTGCACTCCACGATGAAAATCCAGACGACTGGAACTATGCCTGGGAACGTATAAACCAAGACTGGGCTTTCACTGATTTAGGCCCCCGAGGCTTAATGAGTGACTTCAATATCGACGCGAAGATTAATGCGGCGTGGGTAGTTCTCGGTTTGCTATATGGTGATGGTGACTTCGGCAAGACCATGGAGATAGCTGCCAGAGCAGGTGATGATGCAGATTGTAATCCCGGATCAGCAGCAGGCATTCTTGGCACAATATATGGATACGACGGAATCCCGGACTACTGGAAGCAGGGACTAGATGACATTGAAAGTATGGACTTCGCGTATACTACCATTTCACTTAATGACGCTTATGAAATGTCCTTTAATCATGCATTGCAAATGATCCGCAGAGAAGGAGGCCTGGTAAGTACTGGAAGTGTAACTATACCAGTACAAACGCCGGAAGTGGTTCCTTTTGAAGAGTCCTTTGTCGGTCATTTCGCTAAGGAAAGGAGACAATTAGGCATTGGGGACGGAAGGGACCGCCAAATTTTTGAGATGGGTGATTCTTACAGTTTTGACTTTCACGGCGTTGGCTTTGCCGTTATGGGAGCTGCTCAATCAACGAATGACGAAGACTATGTATTTGAAGCAGAACTCCGTGTAGACGGAGAACTTATTGAAACCGCAACCTGGCCCACTGATTTTGTTACGCGGCGCTTTTATTTATTTTGGAAGTATGCCCTTCCTGACGGACAACATAGTGTGGAAGTGAAGATTCTCAATCCGTCCGAAGATGCTAACGTGCTTCTGGACGGGATTACCATCTATGGCGCTGAAGAGCTTCCATCTGACTAATTGTTGAATCCAAGAAATGAACAGAATTTCTAATTGCCTTGCCATTGCACCGCTAATTTTCTCTGCTGTCGCCTTAGCCGATCCCGTAAAGATTATTTATGACACTGACATGGGAAACGATGTGGACGATGCTCTTGCATTGGCAATGTTGCATTCATTACAGAATCGGGGCGAAAGTGAACTGTTGGCGATAACAGCAACTAAAGATCACGATGAGGTCGCCCCTTATCTTGACGCTATCAATACATTCTATGGAAGAGGTTCGATTCCCATAGGTGTCACAGATAGTGATGTTACTTCCGAGAGAAGCAGGTTTACCGGTGTTACTCTGGAGAGAAATGATGATGAGTACCTATACCCCCACGATTTAAATATAGGGGATCCTGTGCCTTCGGCGGTACACCTTTTAAGAGAGAGCTTAGCAGGGCAGCCTGATAATTCAGTGGTGATTGTACAGGTTGGGTTCTCAACTAATTTGGCCGAGCTATTGCAAACAGACGGAGATGATTTTTCCAGTCTTCCAGGTTTAGAGCTAGTTGAGCAGAAGGTCAAGCATATCTCAATCATGGCTGGCACCTTTGCGCCCGTTGATGGTCAAGCTCATCTTGAATACAACATTGTGCAAGATATTCCTTCAGCTCAATATTTGGCGGAAAATTGGCCGACGCCAATTTACTGGAGTGGCTTCGAAGTAGGATTAGCAATTCGCTATCCCGCCATCAGTATAGAAAATGATTTTAGTTATCTGGATCGTCATCCGATTCCAGAATCCTATCAGGCTTATATACCGACACCGCATGAAAGGCCCACCTGGGATCTAACAAGTGTTTTATTAGCAATAAGAGAGGAAAGGAACTACTTTGGTACATCTGAGTCAGGTACAGTTACCGTCTTGGATGACGGTGAAACTATTTTTGAGGCGGATCCAGGCGGGAATCACTTCTACCTGACTATCTCTGATTCTGATATTCGACTGGTGCAAGAGTTAATGGCTGCTCTGGTCAGTGAGCCGCCTAACAATTAGTTAACGTATTCTTAATAATATCCGCCTACAGCTCGTCACGTTATTCCCTTTTAACGGGGCGCTATGCGTTTCGCCAGAAAGCGAGTGCCTTTCCGGGCGCGCCTGGAACGTTTATCCGCAAGAGGCGCTGACTTNCCACTTGGCTGCATCGTTAAGCAGTCTTGATGCTTCAGACCCCGGCGTAANCTGGCAATAGCGGGACCAAACAAGNCCTTATGCTTGTCTTAATTNGTATTGGGCGTCTACCGGCGGTTCCATTGACCGCCCCCATCCACTACCAACTCCGCTCCAGAGATGTACTTGCCTGTTTCTCCGGCCAGAAACACGACAGCGTTGGCAATATCGTCTCCTTCTCCAAACATACCAAGTGGAATACTCTTTGTGACCTTTTCCGCCATACCCTGCTGAATAATCAATCGATCAACGCCCTCGGTTCCTTTTATCGGGCCCGGGGAAATCCAGTTGCAACGAATTCCATACCCCCCCCATTCCACAGCCAGCGATTTCATCAGATTCTGGATGCCTGCTTTGGCCGCTCCGGCGTGCGCAGCTGCAGGCCAGCCGAAGTTGGCTCCAGTGGTGCTGATGGAAATGATACGGCCACCGTCACCGGCATTCTTCAGATGAGGTAATGCNGCCTGACAACAGTTGAAGGTGCCGTTAAGATCGATTTCAATGACCGTTCGCCAGCCATTCCAAGAAAGCTCCTCTGTCGGGCAGATAAAATTACCCGCGGCGTTGCAGACCAGTATGTCCAGCCCGCCATTTTCAAAAGCCAATTCATCGATGGCTTTCTTNATGCCATCGGGATCCCGCACATCACCGGTACGCCATGCAACATCAATTCCGTCTTCTGCTTTGAACTGTTCTGAAGCGCTCACAAGATTCTCTTCCTTACGGCTGACGATGCCGACATTTGCGCCCAGCCCGCCAAGCATACGCACAATGTGCCAGCCGATTCCCGTAGCACCACCGGTGACTACTGCGTTTCTTCCTGCAAATATATCTGGTGCAAAATTCATAGTTACTCCTACGTCCTGTTAGTCATTATTTATGGATCTGATTAGGTCGGGCAAGGCAACGCTGAACATTCCAGCAGCAGAGAACCTAACACCACCTTCCGCTTCGTCTAAGGCAGCACGATGGGAGAATGCATGGGCGTGCAGGATGTCGGTTCCGCTCTCAGTGGTGATTTTGCGCAACTGTCACTCATCAGTTGAGCATCAGGGAGAAGAGTAATCGTCTGCTCCGGTAACATACATCAGACCTCGAGCCATTCCGAGCGGATCTCATCTGCTAATTGCAGACTCGCTGAGGTGCCTTCATAGACAATTTGGCCATGGCCCATCACATATAACCGATGGGAGATCCGGAGAGCAACATTCAGCTTCTGCTCTACCAGCAGAATGGCAACACCCCGAGACGCAATTTCTTCGAGCAGCCGGGAAACTTGGTCAACTATTTTCGGAGCCAGTCCTTCTGTGGGCTCATCGATCATGATCATGTCGGGGTCACCCATGAGCGTGCGGCACATGCTCAACATCTGCTGTTCCCCACCGCTTAGCACCCCACCAGCAACATCCGCGCGCTCGGCAAGGTTGGGAAACATCTCGAAAACCTCTGACATCGTCCAGCGGGGATTACGCTGGCCATTCTTCATGCCGAGCATCAGATTTTGCCTGACAGTGAGGGTTGGAAAGATATCCCTGTTCTCCGGGACATACCCTAGCCCTCGGCTTGCAATCTCAAAGCTAGCCCTTCCTACGATCTCCTCACCCTTGAATTTTATCGAACCGACCGGGCTGACTTCTCCGATAATTGATTTCACCGTGGTGGAGCGGCCCACGCCATTGCGACCAAGAAGACTGACGATCTCGCCTTCCTGCACATTGAATTCAACACCCTGAAGGATGTGACTTTTACCGTAGTAGGCGTTGAGCGCGGACACCTCAAGCATCATCGCCTCCCGCATCTGTAGATACGGCCTCACCGAGGTAGGCCTCCTGCACTTTGGGGTTTGCCCTGATCGCCTGCGGAGAATCACTGGCAATGATCTCGCCGTAGACTAACACCGAAATTCTATCCGCAACATCAAACACGATGTTCATATCGTGCTCAACCATAACCAGGGTCTTACCCTCAGTGATCTTCCGGATTAAGGACACCGCCGCTTCCGCTTCGCTGAGGCTCATGCCGGCGACCGGCTCATCGAGCATAATCAGATCGGCACCGCTAGCAATGGCGACGCCAAGCTCTAGCGCGCGCTGCTGCGCGTAGGCCAGCTCCCCGGCCGGAAAATCGGCACGTTCAGATAGACTGATCTCTTCAAGAAGGTGCATCGCCCGCGCATTGAGTTCCGTCTGGCGGCCGAGCAANTGTCTGAATGAGTAGCCAAGGCCTTGCTTCCATAACATGCCGCAGCGCACATTTTCAAAAACCGAAAGTCGCGAAAAGATATTGGTAACCTGAAAACTTCTGGCCAATCCAAGGCGCGCAATCTCGTAGGGCGGATGATTCTGAATCTCTTGGTCACGAAAGGTTATCCGCCCTGAGCTGAGCTGATATTTGCCGCTGATCAGGTGAAACAGGGTGGATTTGCCCGCGCCATTAGGCCCGATGATGGCGTGACGTTCTCCGGCCTGAATATCGAGATTCACGCCTCGGATGATCTCGGTCTTTCCGAAAGACTTGCTCACATTTTGCAGGGACAGAATGCTCATCAGCTTGGACCACGTTCGGTCGTATCCTCGTTCTGGTTCGCTTCTTCCCAGGCTGCAGTCAGCTGCCCGAGAGAACGCCGGCAGGCAAAATGCGAGGCGGCTCCCACGGAAGTCAGTGNAAACCAATGCAGCGNATTCCCAGAATNCAGCGTAACGAACAGAAACNCAAAGGACTCGCCGCCATGNTGCAACATTTCGATAGCAGCCAAAATCGAGCCACCAAANATGATCGCCGGAATGCCTGTGATCAGGTAAGGCANCACCAATGAGGATAGCCTGCCTCGCCGCCAAGCGGTCTGATGCATCATGATGAATCCAGCGAACCCTCTTGGCAGAAACAGCACTGTCAACACGAACATAATGCCGAGATACAGCATCCACAGCTCGGTGTAGTTGCTGAGCAGGGAGTTCATCAGCGTCAGCACAACAGCGCCGATGATCGGTCCGATAAAATAACCAAGGCCACCGATGTAGGCCATCAACAGGACCCGGCCTGAGGTCACCGCGTTCAGATTTTCTTCGGTAATGAACTCGTAGTTCAGCGCGAACAGCCCACCTGCCACTCCCGCAAAAAACCCTGAGATGCAAAACGAGATAAAGCGCACGCNCCGGGAGCTGTATCCGACGAACTCAGCCCGCTCGGGGTTGTCACGAACCGCGTTGGCCATGCGGCCGGCAGGCGTTTGAGTAAACAGGTACGTGAAAACGGTAGAAGCAAAAACCCAGCCGGCACTCAGATAATAGATCTCCACATCCTGGAAGAATTCGATTCCAAAAAAGGGCGGGCCAAAGGTNCGATCCGCNCTGACNCCCGCCTCCCCNCCAAAAAAACTGNCNAAGATTAATGACGANGCAGCAACCAGTTCGCCAATGCCCAGCGAAATCATCGCAAANACTGTNCCNGCTTTGTNAGTGGAGAAACTNCCGACNAAAATTGCNGCGATCAGNCCGATNAGCCCACCCACCAGCGGAATCAGAGTAATNGAGAAATAAACNGTTTCAAACTCNATCATGATCAGCGCGTGTACAGCCATAAATCCGCCCAGACCGAAATACACCGCATGACCAAATGAAAGCATCCCGCCCTGACCCAGCAACATGTTGTAGCTGAGCGCAAAAACAATAGCGATCGCCATCTGGTTTAAGATGGTAATTGCCAGCACGGAATCAAACAGCTGAGGCAGGCCAAGCAGGGCAATGAGATAGCCGACCCATGGGGCGAATTTACCCATCAGTGCATCACTCCTCTCGCTTTCCAGCAAGGCCCGTCGGCCGGAAGATCAGCACTAGCACCAGCAGCAGAAAAGGCAGAACGGGCGCAATCTGCGGCAGCGTCAACGTCCAGAGGTCGTTGAGCGGGTGATCTCTTGAGAAGTCGAGACCAAGCAGATTCAACAGGTCAGGCATCCCTAAATTCGACGCAATGGCGTAACTTTGCAGCAGGCCGATCATCAACGACGCGACAAAGGCGCCTCCCAGCGAGCCGAGCCCGCCAATCACGACGATCACAAACACAATGCTTCCCAGGACCACAGCCATGCCGGGGAAAGTCGTCAACACGGGTCCGGCAATTACGCCGGCAACACCTGCCAGGGCAGTGCCAACGCCAAAAACCGCCATAAAAATCAGTGGAACATTGTGTCCCAGGTTGGCAACGGTATGTGGATGGGTGATCGCTGCCTGAATGATGATGCCAATACGACTGCGCGTAAGCACGTAAAACAGCACAAGGAATATCCCCACTGAAATGATAATCATGAATCCTCGATAGGCTGAAAACTCCTGACCAAACAGGGTGAACAGTGGGAAATCTAGCAGGTCAGGCGACTGATAGTTTTTAGTATCAGCCCCCCAGAAGAACTGCACTGCTTCCTCGATCAGAAAGGCAAGTCCAAAGGTAAACACCAACTCGGCCACATGACCATGGGCATGCACTCGCCGCAGCGCATAACGCTCTACTAGGGCGCCTAATGTCCCAACCAGTAGTGGCGCAAAAAGAAGCCCTGCCCAGAATCCGAGCTTGAGGGAAATCGAATACGCAAAGTAGGCACCCAGCATATAAAAGCTGGCGTGGGCGAAATTGAGCACCCCCATCATACTGAAAATCAGCGTCAGACCGCTGGCCAGCATGAAAAGGAGAAGGCCTGTCACCAGACCATTGAGCGTTGAGAAGACAAAAACTTCCAGCATGATACGGCGCCAACAGGGGTTATTTGCCTTAGCGGCGTGGCCTGCGGATGCGGCAACTGTGATCTACCACCGTCTCGTCTCCGGGCACCGAGAAATCCCGATAGAGACCAAATCCGGAGTTGTCGGCATCCACAACGATGTTCTGGTCCGTGTGCACGGAAATGTGGAGCGGCTGAATAATCTGATGGTCCTCGCCGCGCATCCACAGCTCTTCACCGCTCATGTTGGTGAATCGCATGTCTTCAAGGGCCAGGGCGATGTCATAGGGATCTGTGCTCTGTGAAGCTTCCATCGCCTGCACCAGCATCTGCAGTGCATTGGTGATGCGAAACTGCGTCATGTCATTGTTCGGATTGAGCCGCTTGAAATTTCTGGTGTATGCCAACCGCTCTTCCGTGGGTATAGGGTTTCCCGCATCGTTGTGCACCAGATAAATTTTATCGACGCCGTCCGCGCCAAGCGTTGCGGTAATTCCGTCATAGGCCGCATAAAACGTATAGATGGGAATATCGAGCCCGCTGTCGATTATCGATCGTGCTAGGGAGACCATGTCGGCCCCGAAGTTACCGGTAATGACCGCGTCGGCATCAGACGAAACGATTTTCGTGACGTAAGGAGTAAAGTCTTTAACTTGTCCGATTGGATGAAACTCATTGCCCACGATCTCAATGTCCGGTCGTTTTCCCCTCAACAATTCAATCGACGTGTCCGACACCACCTGCCCAAAAGAATAGTCCTGGCCGATGATATAAATCTTTTTAATGTCAGAGCTCATGGCAATGTAATCGGTCAGCACATTGAGCTTCATCACAGCATGGGCGTCAAATCTGAAATGCCAGAAGCTGCACTGCTCATTGGTCAAAATCGGGTCAACAGCGGAGTAGTTGATCTGCAGAATTTCCTGCCCCGGGTTCCGACGGTTGTGTCTGCTGATAGTCGAGTTCAGCGTGTTGGCTACTGCGGAGCTGTTACCCTGAAAAATAATCCGCAGCCCTTCACTTACCGCGCGTCTGAACTGAATCTGCGTATCAGTAGGGCTCTGCTTATTGTCCAGCGGGACAATCTCGATCATGCGACCCCCAAGAATGCCTCCCTT
>NZJB01000065.1 GCA_002691885.1 Gammaproteobacteria bacterium | reverse complement strand
ATTCGCTGTATTTCTTTATTCTGAATTATCTTCCGTGTCACCAAAAGCTGTGTTTGGACCCATAGCGGAGGTTAGGGCGGATAGACGACTTTCGTTTGCAGTAACAGGCTGATCGGAGCCCCAATCTGTAGAGATGTCACCGATCAGTTTCGCTCCCTCCATAGTTTCGATCGAGCCATATTGAATCTTTCCTCGAATCCGGCCGGATGCCTTCACAGTCAATTTGCCCGTTAGCGTGAGAGTTTCCTCAACAGTACCTTCAACATCTGCTGTTTCTCCAGAAATATCTCCTTCGACAACTCCGCCAGGCCCAACAATAAGATGTTTTACAGAGACCCTACCAACGATCTTCCCGTCTATCCGAGCCGTACCGTCTATTTCGAGTGACGCTCCTTCCAGATGCGTTTGTGCACCAACATAGAATTCATATTCCGAGTCTTTTGCGGTCATGGTTGCTACCCTTTCTTAAGTTACTTGATTATTGAGTTTTCTGTTCAAGCCTGTTGATTCCAACGTGGCAGTCTAGCTTATTCGATGTTTTGGCTAACTAGAGGAGTATCGGTATCGAATTCGACAAGCGGAATGAGAGCCCCATTNATTATGGCTCCAGCGCTAACTGAAAGGCTGCGATACTGCACTGTTCCTGTAAAATGTGCATTTGGCCCAAATATGATCCTTTGTGACGACGTAATCGAGGCCTCGACCTTGCCAAATATTTCGATTGTTGGGGAGTTTATCTCGCCGATCAAGCTCCCGCCATCGAGAATCTTCACTACTCCATGTTTGTCACCGCTACAGTTGACGGAGCCATTCACGGTTCCAGCCACCAGAAACTCTTCTAAAAAACTGAAGTCTCCACTTAGCGAGGTTCCCTCAGCAACTAGGCTGGTGGCAAGTGAAGGTTTCATCTAGAAAGTTCCTGTTTANGGCCCCGCATATGGTATTACCCTTCAATTGAGTATCAGTTTCGACACGCATTTAGTGGAATCTTNAAGCCCCTAATCNTTCATCATTANCCNACCNTNGNCACTCCNCAANTANACTGGATCNAGGGTGNTACACACTANTCANGGAAGNATACTACACTTGAGCCAAAATGGNTGTGTTATCCCGAGAAATTGCAATATTCACTTGTCGCCCAAATTCAAAAATTTTGCGCTATATCAGATATTTAGAATTTAGATCTTGTGTCATTGTGTCTCCTTCCGAAATCAGTGGCGAAGATAACTGGGATATCCGCTGTCCCTGCCAGAAACGATACCACTATCGCAGAATAGCTGTGNGTACTAGCATTTAAGCTGGGCTAGGTAATATGGGCAGGACAACAGCCCTCTTTAGGCGAGCTTTCTCCGCCTCCAACGCCTTAAGCAGCCTGACCTGGTCAATCTCCATACTGCTGTAATTCCTTGTGTTAGCGATAATAGGTCTTTGTAGTGATGCCAAGCTGTTTGCGGGTTTCGTAGCAGTCCTATCCTGTGNCAACAGGAAATCTGCTTATCGGAGNCTGTGAATAATCTCTTCCGCCACCTCGGCAGCTAATCCACTGTGCTTACAGAGCGGTTTCTTCAAAGCCTGTCTACCGCAAAACGCTTTTCTTCTTGTCCCTATCGGCATGGATCGTTTTCTTATTTCGAGAAAGTAAAAGTTGCTTCATCGAAGCCCAGCCAGTTTGCGTCTTCAGCGGGGTTTGCCCCTGCGGCTGCTACCAGTACAACTATTCGGTATGTTCCTGACTGGATGCCCTCATCTAAAGGTATATCAAAAAGTGACAGGCTAACGCGCTCGTCCAGNNCCATCGNNNNGGTAAAGGGAATGAGTTCTCCAATGCCGCTTAGTTTCAGCGCCTCATCAACGGTGACAAACTGACCGCCGGGCAGAAAAACCGCAANGTAAAGATCAGCATCTCCGNTGGCGTCAAATTCTACGCTTGCCCTAAGACGCTCACCCNGTGAGAGTGNGCTATCCAACAACTTGATGTTAAATGTTCCAGTTAGTTTCTTTAAATGCGCCGGTGCCAGAATATGCTCTCCCTGCAGCAGTACCTGCCGACCTTCAAAAATCGGCAAGCCAGCGTCGTCCAATCGCCGGGCCAGAAAGCTGAGAGTCACGGTGTCACTGCCGTTTCTTAGCCGCAGCTCACCACNGGGAAGATCGAGATTTGGAAATGACTGGTGGAGTTCATAGGCATCATAGACGGTACTCGAATCAGANAGTGTCCGCTGATCCAGAATAAAGCCGGGCATCACCGCCGTATATTCAAGTGCCGCGGGGGTCGTTCCACTGCTGCTNTCAAGTTGCAGCGGCAGGCGCGCACTCGAGGGCAGGGTGTCGGGCATCGCTGATGCGATTCTCGCCTGACGGGCGCCGCCGCTAGTNACNTAAAATTTGAAGGTGCTGTTGGTGGCCCCNAGAACAGATCCGGTCGGATAGGGAGGTTCCACCGGGCCAGCCGAGGTCATGCCATCGTGTATAACAGTCACTTTGACTGTATGAACGCCCGGTTCTNCNACAGCATAGTCGTTGGCGGGGTCAAAGTAATAGCCCACTTTGTTGGCGATTCCTCCAAATGCGCGTGTTGCGCCGCTCGGGGCGGTAATCTCGACCTGAACCTGTGACGGAAGGGTCGGAGCCACCTGTCCAGAAAAGCTCACGACGTCTCCAGGTTCGAGAATCGAGCCGGGCCTGATACCCTGAGGGTGTAGGAAGATTTCAATCTGCTCGCCTTGCAATTCAAATAGTGGCCCGCCGGAGGGCCCTCCGGCGGCTCCTTNGAACGGGGGCATCACCCGCCCCCCGTCCGGGTCNGAATCTGGCAGCATAGTCCATAGCGAGCCATAGGCGCCATAGTGGCTGAAGTTTGAATCAGGCACCCGGTAAACTGCACCTCCGAATACAAATTTAAAATCGTTCGGCTGGTCACCCTCGTAGCCGCTTCCCAGCTGGTAGCCATATGGAGTGTTGAAGCGCCAGTAGCCATTGGTGGTGGTTTCCGTGCCGACAAATTCCCGCACACTTACCCCCGGACGGCCTATGCTGGAATAATAATAAGCCCAGTGAATATTCGGCTGCGCGGGGTCAATGAAAGGCGGCACCCCACCCGCGGAATCGGGGCGCAAAAGCAAAGACCCGGAGCTCAGACCGTTGTTGTTGACATTATCTGCATTAATCAGATCAGTCAGTTGGCCGTCGCCATCNTCTAGCGTGACAATGTTCTGCATGGCCGCATTCCATTCGGTGAAATTATTCATCCACATGACGTCACCGATCTGGAAAGGCGAGAAAAAGTGCGCATTCTGATCGCGGCTGTCTTCCATGAGATACCACTGTTTGATTTCCTGACTGCCTTCATCTCCCCGGCTGCCGTGGGTAATGATGTTACTGTCAGGCGTCTCCACCACTGAGGCCCACTTTCTCGAAGCCATCCANAGNTTNCCGTCTGGCGAGGTATAAGAGGCGTCGTAATTGACGAGATATTCGCCTGCCTCATAAAAGCTGAAGGCCTGCTCATCGGTTGAATAATATCCAAAGCGGTTCGCATCACCGCTGAATGTTTTACCGACCAGTGCCTCGNNAGAGGAATTGGGAAAATGTGAAATCGNTACTGTCACTTCAGCTGGTACGCCGGGCTGTAAAATCACCGTTGGCGAGTAACTGTCATTCACCTCAAAGGGTGTTCCCGGAAAAACGCCCGTCTCCATGTCGATCAGTTCAGCGATGTAAACTGAGTAGGAGCCGCTGATCTTCAGTTCTTGACCGAAGATNTCNGTCACGAAGCCNTCCAGTGTNATCCGGTATTCACCGTATTCATCCAGAGTGAGCGCAAAACCCTCCGAATAGGTGGTCAGGCCATACACCATGTCGGTGTTGTTGCTGTTCCTGAACAGTCCTTCGCCGAAATCTGAGNTGGCTTGTTGAACATAGGCGCCTTTGAACATCTGTGGACCTACAGCGANCTGCGTTCCATCGGGCGATANGATGCTGGCTCTTAGCNGGCCGGTTGGAAATTCCAGTGGCAGCTTNGGTGAGTTGAGCCACTCCTTGTTGCTGAATGCCGTCAGAGGGATAAAGGGCTCAATGTTGTACTTTTTGACTGAGCCATCGCTGCGGGTCGATTTTGGCAGAATCAGCTTGTTAGCGTTTGTGATCCAGTGGCCGGAAAATCCGAACTTCCCGGCATCTTCGCTGGCTATGGTGCCCCTCGAGCCGTTGCTGACTTCATTTAACAGAATCGCACTGTATAGCCGGGGCGTTTGTACCTCGCCGATTGTGATGCGCGCCGCACCATGGGTCTCTGTTAAATGAAAGGAAGGCTCGCCGTATACATCTTGATAAAACAGTCGCTCAGAAGTCAGGCCCGAAACCCAGGGATTCATGCTCCATCCCTGACCGGTCATGATGAGCTGATAGATGCCATCGGGTGCTTCGTCAGGGACCGTGTAATCCAGAGTCCATTCTGCCTGTCCATGGCCGGTGCCTATAGTTTGGTAATTTGACAGCGAGAATTGGCCGATCATGATCGCCTCGGCTTCCTGACTGGAAGCTCTTTCGATTGGCAATCCGGTAACGGTCACATTACTTGCTGAGTATTGAGGCTGTGCGGCCTTTTGCTCTCCTTGGGCATTAATTAAAAGCTCAAGCATGGCTGTTCCACCGCCGAGGGAGGGAACTGCGCCAAACTCAAGATTTCTGGAATAAATATCTACGGTGCCACTCAGAGTGCCCGAGCGGCCTGCCTGCCAGTCAGTCGCGTCCAATGTCCCGCTTAACCAGGCGACACCGGGGTCTCTGCCGCCCATGAACTCGAGATTATTCATGCCATTCTGACTGTTCCCGTTCAGTCGTTGACCAGTTGAAATAGCAAGAGCTGGGTCTGCCAATGGGACATGAATTACCGTTCCGGCTTGTCTGCTGCTGAAGTGGTTGTAACTCTGCGAGTGGCGGTCCTGGCTGACCTGCAGCGCGGCCCCCGGTGGAGCTAGGAATCTCACCGAAAAGCTGCCGTCAGCGTCTGAAACGCCAGACCCCGTTTGTCCGGTCTGCAGATTGACCAGACCGACCCTGACTAGTGGCTCTGTAGTGCCGGGTGCGCCTTCAACGAGTGAAAGGTGCGAGCCTTCCAAAGGTTGCACGGTGATCAGGTCGGCGCGAGGAGGTGAGCTCGGAAATCTCGATTTTGAAGATTGTGCCGGGCCTATTTTGATTCCTGATACAGAGCTGCTGCGTGCATCGATACCGACAGAACTGATGAAATACATTTCCTCCGGGCTCGGATAGGTACTAGAGGTCACAACAACCCGATAGCGTCCGGCAGGCAGTTGCTCGGAAAAGTTGTGCGTCCGAGGATTACCCGTTCCGATACCCCTTATTAGATCAACACCATCGTCCAAATTTGAAAAAACGAGCAGAGCATTCCCGGTGTGCGGAAATTCTGCCGTGCCGCTCAGTGTAATTTCTTTGCTTAGACTGACCTTGTAGAGTCGGTCAGCAACGTCGAAACCACACCGCTCCATCGACCGGAAGGCATTATTGTTGTCGTCCACATATCTCAATGAAAGACAGGAGTCTTCAAGGACCAGAGTACCGGAAGCGTCTGTGGTGTACTGCTCATTGCCGTCAACAAGCGTCACATTTGGCAGGATGCCATCGTCAAGGCGCACTTCGACAATAGCCGAATTGGCAGTCTGTACAGTCATCATCAGGCCCGTCAGGGCTATGGTCCGGCAAGCCTTGCTCATCACCATGTGAAGTTCTTTTCCTNATGGATTCGATATGCGATCACCGACTTGAGTTGGTCTTAATGATACGTCANTGGTCCNCGCCTGCTCAATGTCCGGTAGTCGCTGCATCCCTGAGTGTGCCAGTGAGACTAACTGAGCAGGCTACGCATAACACAACGTTTCGAGTAGATTGCCAAAGTAGTCCCGCAGATTTGTTATTATCTATTACTCAAGACAAAGAGGGTTTATCTCATGCGTCACTATCTTCGTCGTAAAACTTTTNCTTACAGGATTTTGCTTCTCTGCACTGGCAGCCTCATCGTGGCTTGCAGCGCAACCGGCGACNTATCTGCGTCAGGGGCTTCAAACGGTTGAGCGCGTGCCGGATGANATACTNNCGGAAACAATGNCAAGGCTGCCCCAGGTCAGTCGGGACTCTCTTGANGCCGTTGGCCAGCAAGCCTATGACACACCTATGTGCGGCCGGGTACAGGCTATGAAAACGGGCCGAGAGGNCCNGTCGCGATGTGGTTGCACAGCCCGGTTCTNGCAGAAGCCATATTCGATGTTCGCCAGCGTGTGAGATACGGNACGACNAAGGATCAGCGGCTTACAGAGCTGATTATTCTCTCCACCGCGCGCGAAATTGATCATCAGTATGAGTGGTCTGCTCATGAGCCGCTTGCTCAGGCTGCCGGTCTTGAGCAGGAAATTATCGAGGNTATCAAATACCGGAGGAATCTTGCAGGGNCGCCTGCAATANNAGGATTGGGNGCGACGGAGAGACTGCTCATTCAGTTCACCCGGGAATTGGTGAGTGAGGAAAAAGTNAGCTCAAANACTTACGCNCAGGCCATTGANCAGTTCGGAAGCGAGGGTCTGATGGATATCGTCGGTCTGATTGGCTACTACAACTTCGTGGCTATGACGCTGAAAGCCTTCGATGTACAGCGGCCAATTGGAACCGAATTGCTGTTGCCAATGTCTGTCGAGTAAAAGCATCAGCTACAGACCGGATCATGACGATGCGCTGTTGGCTTGTAAGTCATCAAGCTCTGCTGGTCTGTATTTTTCTAGCAAAGCCCAGATGATAGCCATAGATTCGACATCCACCGTTCCAGAGAAATCGCCTGGGCGAAAGTGCAACTGCATGGCGCGCATGGCGTACTGTGTTGCACGATCATAATTGCCGGAGAGTTCGACCTTGTAGCCGAGACGATTAAGCGCGCTCTGGACGGTTTGCAGAGTCGGTGGCTTGCTGGAAAAGCGCTGTTCATATTTGGCTTTGGTGTCTGGCTCGAACCAGGCGCCGATGCCTGCTTCATAGAGCTGGCGCCAGGGGAACGCTGGCCCGGGGTCAGATTTTCTCAGTATTGCTATGTCTGAGTGGCCCACCACGTCAATAGGGTCAATGGATGGGAATCTGTCTAGAATTTCTGAGATGAGTTCAATGAGCAGCGCAATCTGATCGTCATCATAGCCCGGAAACTCGCACTCAAAGTCATCCGGTGCCGTTTCTTCAATCGGGTTGTTTGTTCCAGTGCACTTGAATTCATTAACCACCTCGATGCCGATGGATCTGTCGTTAAGTGCGCTCTCACCTGCCCAGTAGCTGACTCCTGCGTGCCAGGCTCTGTCAAGCTCAGGGACCAGCTGATAGACCTTCAGCTCGCTTCGGGGGTAAGTCGGATCGAACGGAGCGGGCACCAGATAATGCGAGCTCACCGGATTCGCGGTAGGTTGAGTTAACAGCCTCAGGGACTCGGCAAAGTCTTCAGAAGTGGCGTGGATCACCAGATAATCGACCCGGTTGTTGTAATTGGCCGAAGGCATTACGACGAGGTTGCTGCAGGCAGCCGAAAAAGCGCATATGCAGGCTATCGCCGCCCTTATCATCCGATCGGTCATCGGTTGGCTCCAGCTGGAAAAACTCACGTTTCTGACAAATTGCACAGCCATCGTTAAACTCTTAAGCCGCTTGGGGCGGTGCTCAGCAGGCTCTTTGAATAATCGTTCTCCTCGATGGGCCAGTGCAGCAGGGCTGCGACGATTCCGAGGAATATACCGGCATACCATATCCCATCATAAGTCCCGTAGTGCTCATACAGCCAGGCGCCAAGCCAGACCCCGCTGAAGCTCCCGAGCTGATGGCTCAGGAACACAATGCCGTAAAGGAAGGACATATAGCGGGTGCCAAAAAACAGCGCGACCAGTCCGGATGTGGGTGGAACCGTTGCTAGCCACAAAAACCCCATGCCTGCGCTGAAAAGCATGATGCTCAAAATCGAAACTGGCATAGCCAGGAATATAGTGATTGCCACCACCCGCCCTAGATAGATCATCGTAAGCAATTTCCGCATGGAGTGAGTACCGCTCAACACGCCGGCGTAGTAGGCTCCGATCACATTACAAAGGCCAATTAGACTAATGCTCCAGGCGCCAATTTGCGGATCAAAGCCCAGATCGACTACATAGCCGGGCATGTGCACCGTTATGAAAGCAACGTGGAATCCGCAGACAAAGAACCCAAATACCAACAGGCGGTAGGACTTTATAGAACAGGCTTTCAGGGCGACGTGTTTCAGGCTGATTGACGCTTTGGAATCCGCCTTGGCAGTTTCATTTGCTCCACCGAATTTCGACAGGGGAATGCAGAGTAACGCCATCAGGAAGGCACTGAGTCCGAGAAACTGCAAGGAGTGCATCCAGCCAAACAGATCCACCACGGATGCGATCACAGGCACCACCAAAAACTGTCCAAAACTGCCGGCGGCAGTGCCAATACCGAGGGCGCGGGCACGCTTTTCTTCTGGCACTGCCCGGGCAATCGATGGCAGGACGATGCCGAAAGAAGTGCCTGCGATGCCGGCGCCGACGAGCAGTCCGGCGGTGCTTACAATCTGCGTTTCCGTGCTTGATACGGACATGCCAACCATACCGATTGCGTACAGCGCCACACCGCCGAGCAGCACCCGAAGGTTGCCGTATTTATCAGCCAAAGCCCCGGCCAGAATTGCACACACGCCCCAGGACAGGTTCTGGATAGCGAGTGCGAGGCCAAATACATCCCTTCCCCATTCTCTGGCCTCTGACATCGGCACCATAAATAGACCGAACCCCGCTCGGTAACCAAAGGACAGTACCAGTAGCAGGCACGCGCTGATGAGAACTGCTTGGTAGGAAGGGGTCTGAGGTTTGACGATTTCCATTTTCTATTAGGCTAGAGGCTGGCTTATCTCAGCACCGCTCAGTGGTTGTGATTGTTTAGCTTAGCCGAGAATGGCCCTGAATAAAAAGAAGAAGGTGATCGACAGGAGTGCGCCCACGGGCAGGGTTACAATCCAGGAGAGGAAGATCTTGCCGACTATATTTAAATTGAGGGCGCCGACGCCGCGAGCCAGGCCTACGCCCAACACGGCACCGACGAGCGTGTGAGTGGTGGAGACGGGAATCCCGGTGCCCGAGGCAATCACCACTGTGGTCGCAGCCGCCAATTCCGCAGCGAACCCGCGGCTAGGTGTCAGTTCAGTGATGTTTCGGCCAATCGTCGCAATTACCCTATACCCCAGGGTCGCAAGCCCCACAACAATGCCGCCGCCACCGAGCAGCAGGATCCAAACTGGCAGTTCTGATTGGGCGGCGAAGGCGCCACCGTTCTGCACGACCCCATTCACCGCCGCCAGAGGACCAATGGCATTGGCGACATCATTGGAGCCATGGGCGAATGCCATCGAGCAAGCGGTGAATATCATGAGAACGCCGAACAGGCGCTCGAGATTTGCCGTGCGGTCTTCGGCGCTTCCGGCTTCGTCTGGTCTGATTTTGCGAATCGCGAGAAAGCCAATGGCCATAGTGATCAGTCCGATGCCAGTGGCGTATAGCGCGGCTTCTCCATAGCTGACTTCCAGCCCCACGTGGCGCAAACCTTTGATTAGGGTCACCATGGAAATCACGAAACCCACCAGAAAAATGTAGCCCGGTATATACCGTTTGGCGTTGCCGAAAGGGTCGCCGGTATCAAGCACCAGATGCTGGACGCTGAGAAACAAACCGAAGGCGATTGTTCCGGAGAACACCGGAGAAATCACCCAACTCGCGACAATCGACAGCACCTGCCCCCACATCACGGAATCGACGGACACGCCAACCGCTGCAAAGCCGATAATTGCTCCGATTATTGAGTGGGTGGTAGACACCGGCCAACCATTCCAGGAGGCGACCAGCAGCCATACACCGGCCGCTAGCAGGGAAGACAGCATGCCGTAAATAAGCAGTTCCGGATTCGTGTCAAAACCCGCGGTTTCTGCGTCAATGATGCCGCTTCGGATAGTTGAGGTAACTTCACCTCCGGCCAGGTAGGCACCTGCGAACTCAAACACCATCGCAATGACGATGGCCTGTTTGATGGTGATCGCCCGAGCGCCCACCGACGTCCCCATCGCGTTCGCAACATCGTTTGCACCGATGCCATAAGCCATGAAAAAGCCGAAAATACATGCAAGGGCTAGCAGTAAGGTGCCATGCTGGGCGAGAATTTCCGACATAGGCTTGGCGCGTGTATCTGTAAGTATATTGGCCAGTCGGTCTTCGGGCGGGTCAGCGCACAAAAAACCGAGCGATGTGTTGTTGAATTTCGTTATGTATGAGCTGGCTTAATATTATTTTGCGCGTATTAAATCACTCCAATTCCAATAGCGCCAGCACTGGTTCAGCTGTTTTTGTGATTATGTTACCTTGTTGTTGCAGTGCTGAAATACTTGACAATTTTGACTGAGCGAACCGATGATTCGCGGGCGTTTAGGTCAGAAAATCTATGGTGCTGAGCGCTGTCCTGAGTGTAATGTGTCAAAGTTGCGGTAAGATGGCTGGTTTACGTGCGGCAGGGCGGTGTGCACTTTTGTTGCGTTGCACATCTTGATATTGTAGCGCGCTCGAAATTAAGGAATACCCGTTTTATGATGAAGATTAAATTCATTGAGTACTCCGGACAGGAACACGCTGTTGAAGCCAACCCTGGCGCCTCCGTAATGATCGCAGCGGTCAGCAATGGCGTGCCGGGTATTGATGCTGACTGCGGCGGTGCCTGCTCGTGCGCTACCTGCCATGTCTATGTTGACCAGGAATGGCTTGAGAAAACTGGTGAAATCAACCCGACGGAGGAGGCTATGCTCAGTATCAGTACTGACCGAAAGGAAAATTCCCGGCTCTCCTGTCAGATTCAGGTGACCGAAGACTTAGACGGGTTGGTTGTTAACATGCCCGAGTTCCAATTCTGAGCCAAGAATTGCGTCAAGCAGGAAACTGAGGGTAAACACGATGAATGACACTTCTGCCGATCATAGTAAGTGGAGCATGGTGGGGAAAGACCCCTGGACCATGCCGATTGAAAAGATTGATCTGTCGCATCCGGGAATCTGGCAGGCCGATGAGTTTCTGCCCTTCATGGAACGTTTGCGTCTTGAAGATCCTGTTCATTACTGTGCCGAGTCGGCGGTCGGGCCTTACTGGTCCATCACCAAGTACAAAGACATCATGCGGGTCGATACCTCCCCTGAAATTTTCTCGTCAGAGCCGACTATCGGAATTGTGGATACCTATGATGAGTATACGCTGCCAAGCTTCATTTCTATGGATCCGCCGAAACATGATGAACAGCGGCGAATCGCGCAACCGGTAGTCGCGCCCGTCAATCTCAAGCGCCTTGAGCATCTGATCCGTCAGAGGGTCTGCAACATACTTAACGGCCTGCCTCTGGAAACAGAGTTCGATTGGGTTCAAGAAGTTTCCATCGAGCTCACAACGCAGATGTTGGCGACGCTGTTCGACTTTCCATTCGAAAGCCGGCATAAATTGACGTTCTGGTCCGATGCCGCCACCGCGATTCCAGGGGCAGGCGTTGTGTCTTCTAATGAACAACGCTGGGCTGCGATGGAAGAATGTTTGCAGGTATTCACGGGTTTGTGGAACGAACGGGTGAACGCCGAGCCGGGGAATGACCTAGTTTCCATGCTGGCGCACGGTGAGGCCACACAGAACATGCCGCCTATGGAGTACTTGGGCAACATTATCTTGCTGATTGTGGGTGGTAACGATACCACCAGAAATTCAATCTCCGGTGGTGTGCTGGCGCTCAATGAAAACCCGGCAGAGTATGAAAAGCTGCGCGCCGATCACAGCATCATTCCCAATATGGTTTCTGAAATTATCCGCTGGCAAACTCCGCTTGCCTACATGCGCCGCACTGCTCTGATCGACACAGAACTGGGGGGTAAACAAATCAAGGCCGGCGACAAAGTGGTAATGTGGTACGCATCAGGAAACCGGGACAGCGAGGTGATAGAGAGGGCAGATGAATTCCTCATTGACCGAGACAAGGCACGTCAGCACTTGTCCTTCGGCTTTGGTCTTCATCGTTGTATGGGTAACCGTCTTGCGGAGATGCAGCTGCGTATTCTGTGGGAAGAGATCATGCAGCGCTTCGACACGATTGAGGTCGTCGGGCAGCCAAAAAGGGTTTACTCTAGCTTTGTGAAAGGCTACACCCACCTGCCAGTCAGGCTCCATGGCTTGAATTGAGCGGGACGCAGAACAACAGAGCGCAGGGCAGGAAGCAGGGTAAAGTGCGGGCCGGGGTACAGGGAAAAGACCTGGTTAGAATCCAGAGCAGTCCGCTACCGTCCTGATACAACACCTTGGAAGGGGATCCCAAGGCCCAGACAGAATAGGCTCGGGCGCGACGGGCATAGTTTCAGCGGGGTGATCATGACCTCCGAAGATAAGCACACGGGGACTGCCAACGCTCAGCCGAAAATGTTCTCTTTTTGAGTCCGGATGAGACGAGCATTGCCCTCTCTTCGGGTAAAACCCTTCGCGTCAAAGTATTCCAGAATCTCTATGCAGAGGTTCCTTCCAATGCCGGAAGCATCTCTGAACGCAATCACCGTGAAGGCACCATCCTCGCCCTGGTTCGCCAGCGTCTCAGTAAAAGAGGCGAGTTCCGAAATTGTCTCGGGCAGGTAATGGCGATTGTCCGCAACCTGAATGACGCTCCCTGATTTGCCGGCCTCTTTCAAAATTCTATCCATTGCTTTCAACGGGATGCCGGTCATCTCGACCAGCTCTCGGGTTCTGGGCGGCACGTTGCCAGCTTTTTTCAGCAGCGGCTGTATCTTTTCCCGAAACTCAAGCTGTTCGCGACTGAGTTGCGCCTGATGTTCGGGTAAATGAAATAGGGTTCCGTTACGGCTAATCAGACCGCTCGAGTGCATCCGCTCAAGCATCTGACTGAGCATCTTGTGCGAACCCGGATAATTAAGCTGATTCGATAGGGCAGATTCTGCAATACCTGCTTCACTCGGGCTTTCTCTATGGAAGTCGGTCAGCAAGAGGCGTGTGCGCTCGCACCAGTGTTGATAATGCACCTGAGACAGACAATAGCCTCCCTGTTTGTCGTCCGCCTTTAAGACTATTGGTGTTGGATCTACGGCGTTAAGCAGCTTTTCCAGTGACTTCTGCCTCAGCGCATGATTGAGACGAAATTGCTTGAGATTGACGCCGAGAGGGGAAATGTCGAGTAAATTTTTCAGCCCGGATTGAGCTGGATGATCCGCGGCAGCTAGTGTAGTCAGTCGTGCTTCAGTAGCTCGCCCGCGTCTGGGCACAAACAGATCTACCACATGCCCTCCGGCAAGCGTCTTCGCCGCTGCCGGGTCCCGGATAATAAAACGGTCACCATAGGCTAGAGACAAAGGTGTTGGGCTCAGGATCTGGTAAAAACCCTGCGCGGGATCCAGGGGTCGGATGTTGACCAGATAGTGGCCGCAACCATGATAGAAGTGATATTGGGCGCTCGGTTTGAAACGATGCGTAAGCTCTGCTGCTTGAATGCGGCAATCAAAACGCGTGACGGTGTGGTGTATCGGACTAGCTAGTAACCAATCGCCTCGTTTGACGCTGGTCTGGTCAAGATTGATGTTGAGTGCGGCTCTCTGGCCTGCGTGCAGCGTTTGTATTGTGGCTTGATCCAGACGGATGCTGCGCACCCGCGCGGTTTCGCTACTGAATCCCTGTACGAGCTGATCGCCAGTGCCGATCTGGCCTGAACGCAGGCAACCTGTCACCACTGTTCCAATGCCCTTGACGCTAAAACTTCGGTCGATGAGAAAGCGTGCCTCCTGATCAGATGGCTTCGTTTCACGGGACAGCTTTTCCGCTGCCAGCATCATCAGATGGGCTTTAAGCTCAGAGACACCTTTACCGCTGACANTGCTGAGCGGGAAAAAATCAGGAGCANTAAATTCGAAGGTCGNCAGGANTTCACAGAGCTGNCGCTCAACTTCTGNTATNCTGAATTCGTCAACCTTGTCGATTTTGGAAATGGCGACGATCAGTTNTTCGATGCCTAGNAGACTNAGGATTACGAGGTGCTCGCGGGTTTGCGGCATGATGCCGTCATCGGAAGCAACAACCAGTAGTGCTGAGTCTACACTGCTCACGCCGGCCAGCATATTATGGATAAAGTCGGTGTGGCCGGGAACATCGACAAAGCCTAGCGTCATTGNCGGTGCGGTAGGCTCGCCCTCAGTCCTGAAGTGATGGTAGGCATAGCCGAGATTGATGGTCAGCCCCCNCTCTTTTTCTGCCNGTAGCGTGTCCGTCTNTACCCCGGTAAGTTGCCTGACCAGCGCGGATTTGCCGTGATCGACATGACCGGCGGTCGCAACGATCAGCTGTCTGGAATCACTGGTGTTCGTTTGGGTAGGCGCGTCGCTCATGCGCTAGGCTTTTACCATGATTCAGCAAANTTTACCTGATGNCCGTCCAATCAGGCTGAGTGCGATTATACTTGACGATGTAANANANAAAGACAAAAACAATNATCGCTGNAATTGCAAATCCGGGNTTTAACGGGCCCTGATTGAGATTNACAATCCCGTAACCGATCGAACCTGTCATCAGNGCATAGTAGAAGAACGGTAGCAGAGTTTTTCTGATCACTGCGCCTTCTCTACCNATCAGTCCGGCAACAGCAGANGCAGCGACGACGTTGTGGACACAAATGATGTTGCCTGAAGCNCCACCAACTGCTTGTAGTGCCACAATCCAGGTTGGATCAACGAGAATACGCTCGCCGACCCCGAATTGGAAAAGAGAGAACATCATATTGCTGACGGTATTGCTGCCGGCTACGAAAGCGCCAAGCCCGCCGATAAAGGTTGCAAAGAACGGCCAAGCCGATCCAGCAAGATTAGCGACTCCCTCAGCTAGAGCGAGCGGCATTTGTTCATAGCCGGCCGCTCCGCCACTGCTGTTTAAAAAGACTTGTACCATGGGCACGGTAAAAACGAGCGCTGTCGAGGCTGGCAGCAGCGTCTTAAGGGAGCTGGACAGCGCCCGCTGATACTCGGCGACGCTGAGTCTGTGGAGACCGATCGTAATCAGGCTTACCAGAATGAAAATGGTACCGGGAGACCACAGCGGCTGGAATGAGGCAGAAATTTCACTGCCGAATATCGCAGGCCAACTCCATGTGATTAAGGGGTGATCAGCACGAAGAAAGGTCTCCAGATTCAGGGTTCTGAGTCTTGTCAAAACAAGCAGCCCNGCCACAAAAACATAGGGCGACCANGCCGTAATTAAGCCCATGCTNTTTGGCTGCGGCTCAACTGTGCTNTGATGCTCGCCGCTCCACTCCTTGTCCCATAGCTCTGGCGATTCGAAATCCCATGCTTCGGATTTATCAGGNATGAGGAACCCTGCTTTNGCGGTGCTGACTACTATGCCGAGCCCGATCATGCCGCCAAACATGGAAGGAAATTCCGGGCCGAGATATGTGGCCACCAGCAGATAGGGAATTGTCATCGCAAAAGCGGAGAATAGAGCAAACTGCCAGACCTGNAAGCCTTCAGCGAATGACCTGCTGGCGCCAAAAAATCGCGTCATCACTGAGGTAACCAGAAGTGGAATGAATGTTCCAGCCAGAGCGTGCATCAAGGCGACNTTGGTCGCTATGAATTCGAGGAATGGTTCGANCTCACTGAACCCNCGCGATGCTGCATAGGCAGACATGTCAGGATCNGCCGAAAGTCCGGTGCTTACTCCCACTAAGATGGGGGTACCCATCGCTCCAAATGACACCGGCGTGCTTTGAATGATCATGCCTGCCACAACGGCTGCCATGGCCGGAAAACCGAGGCCGACCATGAGCGGCACCGCGACGGCTGCGGGTGTGCCAAACCCTGCTGACCCCTCAATAAAAGAGCCAAAAAGCCAGGCAATGATGATGACTTGAATGCGGCGGTCCGGGGTGATGTCGGAAAATCCCTGACGGATTGTGGCGATCGCGCCGCTTTGTTGGAGCGTGTTGAGTAGCAGAATAGCGCCGAAGATAATGTAGATCAGTGTTCCGGCCACAACAAGGCCGTTAACGCTTGCTGCCATTATCTTTGTGCTCGAAACCTCCCAGATAATGTAGGCCAGGCCAGCTGCGACGACGTAGGCAATCGGCATTGCCCGGCTCGCCGGCCACCTGAGTATGACCAGAAAAATGGCAACCGAAATGATTGGGAGCAGTGAAAGAATGGCTAGGACACTGGTGCTCATGGCAAATTTCCGCCGCTGTAATTTTGATTGTTAAAGCTCAGACACTGTTTTGAGCTTAGCAGATTATCGTCTTGCAGATAAACCGCGGTTCCGCCCAGATTTGCGGAATTCAGCTGTTTATGTTGCGGGGAGCAACGGATTTACACGAGTGGGTGAGCTAGCGTAGGTGGTTTCATTTCAGGTTGTTAAGACTAGGAGAGAAAGGGCTCTCTCATAGGCTAGCATTTTCGCCGACGTCTTGGCGCCACTGGCCTCAAAAATACATGAGAATGAATGCGTTCCGTCGTGTTGGATGTTTGCGTTGCACGAGAACCGGACCCAGCTCAAAACAATTGGAAATGCAGCCTTCGTGGGTACATGCAAAGCTTGCTCAGGATAGGTCGATCCTCGGTTATTACTGAGAAACCGCCACTGTGAGCACCCCGGCAACTTGAACGGATGAATCGCCCAATACAACTTGAGATCAGGCTTTGGACAGACGGTCTGCCGCCTCAGCTGTTTTTTAACTGGGCTTGAGCCGCTGCAAGTCGGGCGACTGGTACTCTTGGGGGTGAGCAACTGACATAGTTCAACCCCAATCCATGGCAAAAATCAATTGATGATGGATCTCCGGCATGTTCGCCGCAAATGCCAAGCTTGAGATCCGCCCGCGTTGTCCTGCCGCTGGTAACAGCCTGTTGCATGAGTTTTCCCACTCCGGATTGATCAAGACTGGCAAAAGGGTTTTGGTTGTAAATCTCCTTGCGTTGATATTCGTCGTAAAACAACCCCATGTCGTCTCGGGAAAGCCCGAGTGTCGTCTGCGTTAAATCATTAGTGCCAAAACTGAAAAAGTCGGCTTCTTCAGCTATTTGATCAGCGGTGATTGCCGCACGTGGCACTTCGATCATCGTTCCCACCAGATAGTTGATCTTCACCTTGCGTGCTTTCATGACCTCTTTCGCAACCCGATGCACGGTTTGAAGCTGATCTGCGAGCTCTTCTTTGAAGCCTACAAGTGGAATCATTATTTCAGGATTCACTTTGACCTCGGTTTTGCTTTGTAGAACCTGCGCGGCTGCTTCAAAAATTGCGCGGGTTTGCATTTCCGTTATCTCGGGATGAAGAATGCCGAGTCGGCATCCGCGACATCCGAGCATTGGGTTTTCCTCGTGAAGCGCTTTGATCCGTTCGATCACGAAATCAAAGGGTACACCCAATTTTTCAGCGAGCTGACGTCGCACCACGTCGTCATGTGGCAGGAATTCATGAAGTGGCGGGTCGAGCAGCCGGATCGTAACTGGCCGTCCGTTCATTGCTTTGAACAGCCCCACGAAATCTTTTCTCTGAAAAGGCAGCAACTTTTTGAGCGCTGCTCTTCGCTGAACTTCGTCCACTGCCAGGATCATCTGGCGCATATAGTCAATGCGATCGCCATCGAAAAACATGTGTTCAGTGCGGCATAGCCCGATACCTTCCGCGCCGAAGGCGACAGCATTTTTGGCCATGCTCGGGGTGTCTGCATTAGTCCTGACCTTAAGCGTCCGGAATTTGTCTGACCACTGCATCACCGTCTGGAATAATTCGTAGGTGTAGCTTTTGTTAGCGCGCATCTTTCCATCTAGAACCCGTTTTACCTCCGAGTCGGCGCTTTCAATCATACCTCTGTAGATAGTTCCGGTGCTGCCGTCAATGGAGATATAGTCACCTTCGCTCAGGACCACTTTGCCGGCGGTGAGGGTGCGCTTTTCGTAGTTAATTGAGATTTCGGCTGCGCCACAAACACAGACCTTGCCCAACTGTCGTGCAACCAAGGCGGCGTGGGAGGAGACGCCGCCTCTTGACGTAAGGATGCCTTGTGAGTGCAGCATGCCCTTCAAATCGTCCGGTGACGTTTCTGTTCTGCAAAGTACCACCTTATTGCCTTTGCGGGTCTCAATTTCAGCGGTTGCAGCGGTAAATGCGATTCTACCGGTGGCAGCTCCGGGACCGGCGGGCAAGCCCTGAGCAATGACTGTCGCTGCTTTTAGTGCCTTGGGATCGAAGACAGGGACCAGGAGGGTGTCGATCGATTCTGCTGGAATTTTGAGCAAAGCGGCTTTCTGGTTCATTAAGCGCTCGCGTTGCATTTCTACCGCGATTCTAACCGCTGCCAAGCCTGTTCGCTTTCCATTGCGGGTTTGCAGGATGAATAAGCGTCCGTTTTCAATGGTGAACTCAAAGTCCTGCATATCCTTGAAGTGGCGCTCTAATTTGGTTCTGACTTGCTCAAGATTTCGAAAGCTTTTCGGCATCGAGATCGCCATGTGGGAAATTGGCTGTGGCGTCCTCACGCCAGCTACGACATCTTCTCCCTGAGCATTGATCAGGTATTCTCCGTAGAATACTTTTTCTCCATTTGCCGGGTCTCGGGTGAATGCCACACCAGTTGCACTGGTTTCGCCCGCATTTCCGAAGACCATGGCTTGCACATTGACCGCCGTTCCCCAGTCTGCGGGAATACCGTACTGCTGCCGGTATAGGATTGCGCGCTCATTCTTCCAGGATCCGAACACTGCACCAATCGCTCCCCAAAGTTGTTCGTTGACATCCTGAGGGAATGCAGAGCGCGTTCGCTTGAGAATCAGCGCCTTGTAGCGTTTAACCAGTTCCTTAAGATCTCTAGTCGTCAAATCTGAGTCTACGGAAACGCCAGCTCGCTCTTTGAGCTTTTCAAGCACCTGCTGAAACGGATCTTCTTCTTCCTCGTTTCGCGCCTGTACTCCCATAACAACATCTCCATACATTTGTATGAAACGCCGATAGCAGTCCCAGGCGAAACGGGAGTTTCCAGAAACTTCCGTGAGGCCTTCGACTGTCTCGTCATTGAGTCCCAGATTAAGAATGGTATCCATCATGCCCGGCATGGAATCTCTAGCGCCAGATCGGACCGAAACCAGCAGGGGATTCTTCCTTGCTCCGAAGTTTTTGTTCAACTGAGATTCCACTGATGCGACTGCCTTTTTCACATCGGTATCTAGTGTTTTTGGATATTTTCGGTCGTGCTTGTAGAAATAGGTGCAAACTTCAGTGCTGATGGTGAACCCCGGTGGTACGGGAAGTCCTATGGACGCCATTTCTGCCAGATTCGCTCCCTTGCCTCCCAGCAATTCACGCATCGTCGCATTTCCGTCAGTGTTGGTGCCGAATTCAAAAACGAATTTGCTTTGTTTTACTTGAGCGTTCTTTCTGCTTGTAACCGGTGCCATAGTGTTTTTCTTTCATTCTAATAAAAAGGGTGCGCTTCAGGCTCATCCACCTTAGTACCCAGTTTACCACTATAACCTTTATCTTGATGCGACTTATGTTCGTAAATTGCATCAGATTGTGTCGCAACACGTAATTTAAATGTTTGTTCGCGATTAGTTTAGAGCGGGGACTTTATCGCGAACATTCCCATAAACGGACGGAGTGGGCCTGAGTAATATAGCTAGTCGTCTTCCCTGCGTACCGACACAAGCGCCTCGTCAGAAAACCCTTGTGTCACGGTGCAACTTACCACCATCGGCCTGCAGCACACCTCACAATCTTCGATATACTCCTGGTCGGCGATAGATGTATCGATTAACAATTCGATGGGTTCGCCGCAGTAGGGACAGTAAGATTTTTCTAGGCTTTGTGTGATCATCAGCAGATTACACAACCTCAGAGACTAGCGTGTCGTGTTCAAAAAAGGCCCTGATGTTGTCAAAAACGAGATTTCCCATCGCGCGTCGGGTNTCTANTGTCGCGCTGCCAATATGCGGCAGTAAAATTACATTATCTAAGGTTTTNTAAGCATCTGGAATTTGAGGCTCATTTTTATAAACATCAAGNCCGGCTGCCTGTATGGCGCCAGACCTCANGGCNTCAATAAGTGCTGTATCGTCAACTGAATTTCCTCGTCCGACATTGATGAGAATACCGGATGGCCCGAGTTTTTTGAGGACGTGTGCATTAATCAAGTTGTCTGTTTCGGCTCCTCCGGGTAAGACGCACACAAGGATGTCGGAGATCTCGGCTAAGTCTTCCAGACTTTGACAAAATGTATAGGGCACCTGTTTAGGTTGGCGGTTGTGGTAAGCGATGTTCACCTTGAAAGGCGCAGCCCGCAAAGCGATGGCNGAGCCGATTCTTCCCAGCCCTGCGATGCCAAGGGTTTTGCCGGCCATAGAAGTGCCGAAAGGGAAAGGTCCGTCGTTCCACAGGTCACCTCTGCTGAAATTGTTGGCTCTGATGAGGTTGCGTGTCGTTGCAAGAATTAGCGCCATNGCCAAATCTGCGACCCCATCGTCAAGAACGCNGGGTGTATTAGTCACGCGAATATTCAAATTGCGAGCCGTTTCAAAATCAATCCCGTCTACCCCGACCCCGAAAGCGGCGATGAGCTTGAGTGACTTCAGCCGGTATACAACCGGATCGCACAGCCAGGAAGCACTGGCGGCAACGCGGCATTGGCCCTCCAGAGATTTGAGCAGTTGTTCCTGTTCGGGGCGCTCGAGTTCCCAGAGGTGATGAGTCTGATAGGCNGAATCTAATCGCTCCAGCGTCTCTGGATGAAATGGGTTAACTATGATTACGTGGTCCTGCGCCGCCATGAGTGGCATCAATCCTGCGTTTACTGNGATATCGCACGGGCAGTGTAGTACCATCGTCATTTTCACTGCAAGCTAGANCNGTCTTCGAGTAGCTGGNANCTCGCAGTAAGCTTGCCCATCACGAGGCAGAGGAAACGATGCATGTCGCGGCANTCTGACGCATATAAAGCCCTACCTGGTATCGAAAAGCTGCTCAATCGCAAAGAGCTTTCCGGGTTCACATCAGTCGCTGAGCTTGCGTATGTAAAGAAAGAAGCGCGGAATCAGGTAGAGCAGCTGCGCTCTAAAATCGCGCTGAATGACCATGAGACCATCACCTGGGTGACTGAGTCTGACGTAAAAAAAGAGATCTGTGAGAGAATTATCGTTTCTCTTGCTGATCGATCATCAAGCACATTAAAAGCAGTTTTCAATCTCACGGGCACGGTGATCCACACCAATTTGGGCAGGGCCCGATTGCCAGTCGAAGCGGTTGTGGCCATGGAAATCGCTGCCTTGGGTGATGTCAATATCGAATATGACCTTGAGTCTGGCCGCCGAGGTGATCGAGATGCACACCTTGAAAAACTGCTTGCAGACTTGACNGGAGCTGAAGCGGCGACGGTGGTCAACAATAATGCTGCAGCGGTCATGTTGGTTCTTAATTCCCTTGCCAAAGGTAAGAATGTTGTCATNTCGCGCGGAGAGCTGGTTGAGATTGGAGGGGCATTCCGAATCCCAGATGTAATGGAAAGCGCCAGTTGTTGTTTGCGCGAAGTGGGAACAACAAACCGTACACACCTTTCAGACTACGAGAAGGCAGTTGATGAGAAAACTGCATTGATCATGCGGGTTCATGCAAGCAACTATCAGATTCAGGGGTTCACCGCAGATGTGGCGGATGAANCACTGTCGGAACTCGCGGTGGCANCAGGTATTCCTTTTGTCTCTGACCTAGGCAGTGGAACCCTGGTCGAGCTTACACAGTATGGGTTACCAAAAGAACCTACCGTGGCCGGCACGCTCGCTGCAGGAGCCGACTTGGTCACGTTCAGTGGTGATAAATTGCTCGGCGGACCTCAGTCTGGAATTGTTGCCGGCCGCAAGGATCTTATCGAAAAATTAAAGAGTAACCCGCTCAAGAGAGCGCTGCGCATCNATAAAATCACCATGGCGGCACTAGTCGCTGTCCTTGAGCTTTATCAACAGCCTGACCAGTTACAGAACCGCTTACCGTTGCTGCGNGACCTTACCCGACCGGCCAAAGAGATTGAAATTGTCTGCCGACGATTACTTCCGCTGTTATCAGCCAGGTTGGCTGGACGAGCGGCGGTCGANGTAGTGTCCTGTAAAAGCCAGATTGGTTCCGGCTCGTTGCCAATGGACCTTCTTGACAGCTTTTCACTTTGCTTTGATCCGATGGCGGAAAGAGGACAGAGAGACGCAGCTCTGCTGAATCTGGCGCACCAGTTCAGGATGCTTCCTCGTCCCGTCGTTGGCCGGATAAGCGATGGGAGATACTTTCTCGACATGCGCTGTTTACGNGATGAACATGAATTCCTTGCCCAGCTTTCTGCGCTAGAATTNAACTGATCAAANCGACCTGAGGGGGCTTTTAATGCCAAAATGNAACAACCCTAAGGATAGCACCGACGCGCAGAGCATCATCAATAATAGGGGGAAAGCGGTTCCATTGTAGATCCAGGCCACGGCCTGGGCAGCAACGGCCGAAAGNGCCATTTGCATAAAGCCGGTCAGGCCTGACGCGCTACCGGCGTATTGAGGGAATTCATTGATTGCCGCTGCCTGNGCATTGGGNAGGGTAATCCCGTTGCCGAAGACAGCGATAGCGACAGGCACGAAAAGAGCCAGAGGGTGGCTGTGCCCCAGCANCTGAAAAGTAAGCGCAGCACTTATGCCCAGTACTGCGATGCCACCCCCAAAGCTGATCAGCTGATTGATGCTGAATCGCTGGGTCAGCATCCTNGTGGCATAGTTNCCTCCCATAAACCCCAGCGGGANCATGATGAAATAGTAACCATAGTCGGTGGNAGGGCGATNGAATGCACTCACCATTATCTCTGGCGCTGCGGAAATAAAGCTAAAAAAAACGACGGAGACGAAGGCAACACAAAGTGCATAGCTCCTGAAACTAACAGACTGTAGCAGCAGCCCGTATGTCGACAGCATCGCAGAGACCCCTTCAATAGGCACCGACTCTTTTAAAGTTTCGGGCAGCAGATAAAGCATGAGGACAAACAGGACCACACTGAAGCCTGCCACAACCGAGAAGACAGATTGCCAGCCAAATCTTGCCATCAGCTCTCCCCCGACAGCGGGCGAGAGCATTGGAATAACGACCATCACCATAACGAGAGTGGCTATGACTCTGGCTGCATCATTCGCGTCATAGACATCGCGCACCATGGCGCGAGCCAGTACCAGTCCCACGGCGCCACCAAACGCCTGTACAAACCTACCCAAGATAAGAAATTCGATACTGTCTGCGAACAAACAGGCCAGGGAGCCTGCAAAGGTAATACACAGGCCGATCAACATGACTGGTTTGCGACCGTACTTATCAGAAAGTGGCCCGTAGTAAAGAGTTCCCAACGCTATGGCCAGCATAGAGAGGCTGAGAGTCAANTGNGCAATATCGTTACTGACGATAAAGGTATCCTGAATTACCGGNAGGGCAGGCAGCAATATTTGCATGGCGGTGGGCCCTAAAGCGGAGGCCACAGCCAGCAGGACAATCAGTTTCTTAGAAAAAACAGTNGGGCTTGACAAAGTATTTAGTCGGTTTCGGGAAAATAAATGATTTCTGCAGAGGAGAGTCGTTATCTTTGGTCTACGGATTGAGGAAAACCTTTCCACTATTCTGCATATTCGAACTTCTTTGTGTGCCTAGTATAACGTTTGAGCCCATCAGTATNGTTCGCTCGGCTTGACTGAGTTCAATTCCGATACCGAATGTCTGTTTGTGGAAGATCCGGGCAATCTCAGCAGAGAATGAGTGAAGATCTTGCTGTGAGTCGACTGATTGACTGATACATGAAATCGCTTCACCCAGCCGGGTTCGCAGGCAAATCAAAGGCTCTGGGCTTGNNGAGACGCTGAGTATAAGACCGNATTCGTCAGCTCTGAAACGTGGCGATTCAATCATCATTTTTCTGATTGATTCAGCCATTAGCGAATTATCAGATACAATGTCCACAGGCAGGCTGGTTTGAAGCCTTCGCATGACGCTTGGGTCCGTTCGGAGTGCGGAGGCGAAATATTGATTTGCCTCTGGAAAATCTCCCANTTGCCAGAGCGATTCCCCCAGACGAGCTGAAAGGCGCGCCTTAAGGAGCACTTCCTGTTCAGGCAGTCCCGCAAGGGCTGAAGCAGCAGCAGTCGCGGCGGCCTCGAAGTTTTTGTTCAGATACAAAATTTCCGCCGTATAGCTTTGATAGTAACCGTCATTGAGCTGNAACGCTCCGTTCTCCAATGCCTGATCTAGCACTTCGGTCATTATGCCGGTACCAATTGCTGCAACGAGTTCCGGCTCCAGCCACTCCGGAATATGAACGTCCAATGGCGCGTAGGGCCTCACCCTGCTTTGCAGTACTTCGAAGTCTGCAAACAGAGAGGCGGCCCGTCGCTCTGCGCGCCAGGCCTGCAGGCGTAGACCGAGTTCCTTTGCGCTCTGCGTTGCCGTTTTTATCCAGCCCAGACCAATACTGTTTTCCTTTTCAATTTCCAGCTGGACCCGACTGGCATGCATATTGACAAGAGAGGCATAGGCGTCCTTCTGCGCTTCATCAGCGCTGTATGAACCGTTCCGGTCGGGTTGATTCATTGCGGTTTGAGACAGCTTGATCGCATCATCNGCGTAGCCTGCCACCATGAGAAAGTTGGCGCTGACCAAAAAATGTTCAGCCCTGTTCATTACGCTGACGATGGGTTCTTGCTGCTCGCGCCAGATCAACATTCGTTCGAGAGCGCTGTGTGCTTCTTCAAACCGTCCCTGATTAAGGTTTAGATACAGGATGTAGATCCAAGGATCAGCAACGCTGTCGGGATTGAGATACCGTGCCGCTCTGCTGAGGTAGTCTTCTGCCTGTTCGATCTCTAGAAGACTGAGAGCGACCTCAGAGGCATTCGTCAGATACACCGTATCGGTGTCGCCGGAGGACAGNTTNAGANGGTTTNCCTCATTGATCGCGCGCTCACAAGNGCTCGGTGAGGTCACGGGNGTCAGGCTGGCCAGGTCTGCTGCGCAAATGGTATTCCAGGCTCTGGCGCGTGCTCTGGGGTCTGCTTCGTTCTCAAGCACTTTCCTGGCACTGTTGCGGGCAGCCTCATACTGCTTGAGCTTTATCAGCGGCCATCCCCTGAAGGATTCGACATCTTGGCCGTAGATAGCCTCTAACTGCTCCAAGTACTTAAGCGAGATGACCTGCTTTCCCATCAGCTGATGCACATAGCTTAACTGGGTGATTGTCAGGTAGTGCCATTGTAAATTACCCGANTCCAGTGATTGCTCGAGAGTTTGATAGGGCATCAGTTGCTCGGCTCGATGTAGGTGATAGAGCGCCCTCGGCATGTTGCCCTCAATGGATAAAAGCACCTCGGAAAGTGCAAANTGCGCAGCGGGAGATTCCGGTTCTGCGCGAACCCATTGCTCGCTGAGTTCTCTCGCTCTCACGTTTTCCCGGAGATTGAGCGCATCGCAAATTTCCAGTGCCCGAGAATCGCCGACATCAGTNAAGCCAAAGCAAGGGGGTTGCTGCAACGCTTCGGAAAGTGCTTCAAAGTCTGATTCATCCTGTGCAGAGACCAACAGCGCGGCGCACCAGAAACACAGCATTGAGCAGACTTGGAGTAACTTNTTTACTNGCATCAGAGTAAGGTGCTGCGTGCAAGCTGTTCCATCGGGGCCTGCATACAATCACTGAAGACTTTTTCTCTGTCTGTTACTCCCGGTGCCAGTTCAACTCGGTGCCCTAAAACCTTCGGCAGAAGCAATTCAATGTCGTCTGCACTGACAAAATTCCTGCCTTGCATAGCGGCAGCAACCTGTAGCGCCGGCAACATGAGTACCAGACTACGCGTAGAGTTACCTTGCAGAACTCTGTCATCACCTCTTAGATTTCTTGAGATGTCTACCAGGCAAGCCTTGATCGCAGAGTGAATGTATACGTTGTCTTCAATGGCCTGTCGGGCACAAAGCACTTGTTGCCGGGTAACAAATTCGCTGGTCATTTTGTGATCCCTGCGATCAACGTAGGTTTCAAGCACACTCANTTCGGAGTCACGGTCGATGTGCTCCATNGTGATTTTGAATAGGAAGCGATCAAGCTGGGGTGTTGGCAGGGGGTAGGTGCCCACCATATCGAGCGGATTTTGTGTTGCTATCACAAAAAATAACTCATCCAGCTGATAAGTTGTGTTGTCGNCGGTAATCTGCTTTTCACCCATGGCTTCCAGCATCGCNGACTGGACCTTTGGTGAAGTGCGGTTTATTTCGTCTGCCAATACGATATGGGCGAAGAGCGGCCCACGGCGGAAATGAAAAGCGTTNGAATTTGAATCAAAAANAGGCACACCAGTGACGTCTGAGGGCAGCAGNTCAGGCGTAAATTGTATCCTTCTGAATGCGGCAAAAGCTTCTGTTTCCTNGCTTTCCTCCGATTTGATGGCTTCGCCTAATGCTTTGGCCAAGGTGGTTTTTCCAGACCCCGGGAAATCTTCCAGCAGAACATGTCCACCGGCAACCAAGGCGATGACCGTCAGATCAATCACATCATCTCTGCCGAGTACCTGCTTTTTGACTGAGCGTGCCAGCGTGTGCAATACCGAGATAGCCTGCTGCAGGTTCTGATCGGCTGCAGGCTGGCTGGGACTGACGTCTTCGCGTGAATCGGTATTCGAGTCTGCAGGCAATTCTTGGGACATAGTTAAATCCGAAATAGTTGAAGATCGTCAGAGAAGCGGTGCTCAGCGTGTGAATGCCCAAGAATATGGATTGATGAGGGCNAGGGCCCGTCGCCAGGCCGGCACGTTTTCGTTTACCTCCTTAGCGAGAGCGCGCCGGAATCGGTCCCAGTCAAGACTGCTGGTCTGCCGAGTTGCACCTAACGCACATGCCAGATGAGACGCAGTAGCAGTTTGAATTGATGGGAAGGCATGAGCTGCCCGGGCGGCAAAGTGCTCTCGACTTTCGCCATAGTGGCGAGCCATTCCGACTGCGGCCAGTTGGTCCAATATTGCCCGGTAGGCCAGCTGACCCTTTTGTTCGGCACTGCAAAACCTTGGTACTAAAAAGCGATATGCGCGGATCGCGTATCCCATGCACAGAAACGCTACAGCGATGGCAGCAACAGCAGTCAGAAGCGTCCTGATATCAAATAGGTCTGCTTGTTGAGACTCCATAAACTCGGCATAGGAGGTATCGTCTCTGAGCATATCTCCCAGCAGCTGCTGCAAGTCATTTTGTGGGTCGGTAGACATATCGACGAGCGTTTGCTGTGGGGCAGGATCTACAATTACCCACCCTATATCCTTGAAGTAGATTTCTGGCCAGGCATGTCCGTGTACAGCCTGAATAAGCAGTGCAGATCCTCCAGCGCGATTAGAAGCAGGCACGGAATATCCAATGCCAACTCTGGCGGGAATCCCGAGACTCCGATACAGGTAAGTCGCTGCGAACGAAAAGTGCATGCAGTAGCCAGTTAGATCACCGAACAGAAATGATGCAGCGGGATCTTTCTCATAGGCGTGATCGTTCTTGAGACTGTAGATGCCAGTCTGGTCCAGATAAGCCTTAATCGCCCAGGCTTTGGCGAAGGGGTCACTGGCATATTCCGGTTTAAGCTCGGCAACGATTGATTCTGCCAGTTCTCGATAACGTGGATCAGCTGGTAACTGCAGATATTCTGTTCGAACCGCATCAGACCAATTTTTGTTTCCGGTTCCCCGCCCAAGCAGGAACTCAAAATTGTAAGTCGGCGCCCAAGACACTGTGTCATAGGTCCTTTTAAAACGTGAAGCATTGGGATTAGTTGTGCTGGAGTATGTCACGGGGCTTTCAAGGCCAAAAGGATTACGATGCGGAATTAACATGCCGACGGTAGTTTTCACTTCCTTGTGATGTTCTTTTGCTTCAGGCAACAATGCCGCGAACACCTCAGAATTTGTAAACGTAGAAATCAAGTCCAGGTCCATATCATCCCTGGTGCTGTAATCAAGCATGATCCCGTTAAATTGGGAGTAGGCTGATTCCCTGAAGTAATAAGAGCCGTTCAATGGTTCATAATCATCTCGAAAAACAACGACCGCGACAGGAGCTTGCTTATCTTCTGCGGTATTTTCACCGTCCCTGAAGGGGTTTTCTCGTTTCCGGCTGTTGCCCGACAGCTCTTGACCGGTCAGGCCCATATCGTCGGTGATGCCCGGGGTCGGCAGCCCGAACAATTCGACATAGGCAACGAGAGAAGAGCAGAGCAGGGCGATAACCACGAAATGATAGGGCAGTCTCCTCTGGTCGTTCTCGGCCATCAGCAAAGCCGACATCGCAATCACCGCAAAACAGCCGATTCCCATGAGAATAGTCGCCGGATCGATGCCCCGTATCAATGCATAATCCCCGATGAAAAAGGGCCGATGAATCATGCCGTTGCGGTGGGCAGACAGCGTGATGATGAATGCCGAGGCGACAAAAATAATTTCCAGAACTCCACCATACCGGGTCCTGAGAGCTAGGCTACGCAGCAGGATCGACATCGAGCAGCTAATACCGAACCACAGAAGCACTTCAGCGGTATTAAATGTGCCGATCGGTGTCAGCAGAGAAGACATAAAATCAGACTTGACAATCAGACCCGCCAGCCAATAAGTCAGCGCGATAAAGCCCAGAGCCGTTAGCACTATCGACGAAAGCCGAAGTTGATCCAGAGGCCTGGCGTTGATCCATCGATCAGTCGACAAACAGGCGATAAGACAGCCCAGAATAGCGCCAGCAGAGCCACTTTCTACTGTTAGGCTAAGGCTCAGCGCCCAGAACGCACAGGCAATGATGACTGCGCGCAGTACGCCTGGTATGCGTTGAGCAGTATGGATTGATGCTGAGTTATGCATTGACATCAGACCTTGCGAAGAAACCTGTCAAAGCTGACCCCGGTTTCACGATCGATAACCACAGTGGATTCTACTTGTTGATCAATTTCGGTCAATAAATCTAGGAGCTCCGCTTGGTAGCCTGGCTTCTGAGAGTTGGTTTTGGATAAGATTTTCCTGCGAAGCAGGAATTCCTGCCACCACGTCTGCACCGGCCNTTCCTGCAGACTGTCAGTGGCCAGGATCAGAGAGCACTGCCCGGGATGGGTTGAAAACGTCTTGCGGAGATTCTGTAGATTGACATGTTGCTCCGCCGCTGCAAATACGATGCAGTGGGTAGGTTGGTTACTGCCCGCCTGGTCGAGAAAGCGATCCAATCCATAGGTGTGGGGCCGTGTCAGCCCTCTCGATCCGGCAATAGCTGTCAGTGCTTCGGCATAGTCTGAAAGAGGTTTTTCGCAGCCATCTGTACCAAAAGCCCAGTCTTCACCCAAAGCGCCGCTTTGTAGTGCAACTCTCGCAACAGCAGCTGCCGCCTCATCGTTGTCACTGGTAAGGAGATAGGCAATTGTTCGCTTGCTCTGAAAGACGCTGTGCTCGGGCAGTCTTACGTTGAGCTGTCGGCTTCTTGCATAAACCTTCCACATGATGTTTTTAATCGAATCACCCGGCGCATAAGGCCTAATTTCCATACGGTCACCCTCTGGTTGGCCGCTTGGATTTGGTATGCCATCTTCTGCGGTTAAAGAGCGCAACAGAGGGAGCTGTTTGATGGCATGTAGTTGCGGTAAGGCCCGACATCGTACTCTTTGGCCTAGTTGCCAGGATAATTGACAGAGTCCCAGAACATCCTGCACCGAGAATTCCCTGATCAATGATTCAGTCAGGCAGCGTTTCTTCGGAAGGACTTCCTCGCAGAGCCGCCGGTGCTCTCCTATGCGGGTACGGGTTTCGATGGCATCAGGAAAGGTGATTTTCCAGCTTAGCGTGACCAGTGGAGGAAATGTTGCTGCCGGTATGCTAAAGCCGGTTTCATTTGGATAGCCCACTTCGATCTCCACGTTGTCAGAAGTGCCGGGTCTGGTTATTTCCCGGCGAATCCGTCGCTGCATAAACAACCCGAAGCCAATGGTGCAAAATAAACAGCTTATAAGGATGGCGAGGGCTGATATGGTCAGTGCAAAGACTACAAGATCCATCGAGCCGTAACCAAAAGTGCGTAGTGCCCAAGCGGATACCGTCAGGGTGAGTAGGCCTTGAGAGGTCAGGGGGAACAGGCCCGCGAGGCTACGTAAAGCTTTTTTGGCCGTCAGTATAGCGGCAGATGATGTGCGTTCTGACAAAGCGTAATGATCTCAGGCATGTAACGAAAGCGGAATTCTGGCATGAGCCAGATGGCAGCTCAATAACACTGCTTGGTCGTGAGTCTGGCCGATCCAGGCAGGTCTATCATGCGCCGTATTCAATTGAATGCTTGAGCCACCAGCAACGGCCCAAACGGAGCAGCCAGAACTCTATTTATTTGCTCGATTGTCTATCAACTGCTTGACTACCTCCGGATCAGCCAGAGTCGAAGTGTCTCCCAGATTTTCAATTTCGTTCGCAGCAATCTTTCTCAGGATGCGTCGCATGATCTTTCCGGAGCGGGTTTTCGGAAGTCCCGGTGCGAACTGAATGATTTCTGGTTTGGCAAAAGATCCAATCTCACCGGCGACGAATTGAGTCAGCTCCTGACTGAGCGCGTCGCTCGGTTCGATATCGGTCATGAGTGTGACGTAAGCATAGATACCCTGACCTTTAATGTCATGGGGATAGCCGACAACGGCAGCCTCAGCAACAGCATCATGGAGCACCAGCGCACTTTCTATTTCCGCAGTTCCCAGCCGGTGGCCGGACACGTTAATGACATCGTCTACCCGCCCTGTTACCCAATAGTATCCGTCCCCATCCCGTCTGGCGCTGTCTCCTGTCAGATAGTAGCCCGGATAGGCCGAGAAATAGGTATTGATGCAACGTTCATGGTCGCCAAACACGGAGCGAATCTGGCTCGGCCAGCTTTGAGAAATCACCAGATTGCCCTCAGCCGGGCCATCAAGTTCGTTTCCGTCAGCATCCAGCAGCGCGAGCTTTACCCCGAAAAACGGTTTTGTTGCTGAGCCGGGTTTGAGACCTGTCACGCCCGGTAAAGGAGTAATCATTATCGCGCCAGTTTCAGTTTGCCACCAGGTGTCTACAATCGGGCAACGCGAGTCGCCAACGACTGAGTAATACCACTCCCAGGCTTCCGGGTTTATTGGCTCTCCAACGGATCCCAGGATGCGTAAAGAAGTGCGGGAAGTGCTGTTAACCGGTTGATTGCCCGCGGCCATTAATGCTCTGATGGCCGTCGGCGCGGTATAGAAAATATTGACCTGATGTTTGTCCACGACTTGCCAGAATCGGGAATTGTCCGGATAGGTCGGTACCCCTTCGAACATCATGGTCGTGGCGCCATTTGCCAGCGGCCCGTAGACGATGTAGGAGTGGCCCGTGACCCAGCCGACGTCCGCAGTACACCAATAAACGTCGTTCTCGTGGTAATCAAAAACATACTTGTGTGTCACCGCGGCGCCGAGTAGGTAGCCNGCCGTGGTGTGCATCACGCCTTTTGGCTTACCCGTGGACCCTGATGTGTAGAGAATAAACAGGGGATCTTCAGCATCCATGACTTCTGGTGCGCATTCGGCACTCGCAAGAGATACGGCTTCCCGGTAGTCCACATCGCGGCCTTCAGTCCAAGAGATTTCCGTGCCGGTTCGCCTAACGACAAACACCGAGTGGACGTTTGGGCATTCATTCAGGGCTGTATCAACGTTTGCTTTGAGCGGAATAATTCTCCCTCCGCGCACACCTTCATCAGCAGTGATCACAGTCTGGCAATCAGAATCAAGAATACGATCTTTGATGGACTCAGGTGAGAAGCCTCCGAACACCACTGAATGAACGGCTCCGATTCTGGCGCAGGCGAGCATCGCAAATGCCGCTTCCGGAATCATGGGCATGTAAATACAGACCCTGTCGCCTTTCTCTACACCCCGAGCCTTAAGGGCGTTTGACAGGCGGCTTACAGCCTCATGCAGATCCCGGTAGCTTATTTTGAGATCCTGATCTGGCTCATCGCCTTCCCAGATTATTGCGGTTTGGTCGCCACGTTTTTCCAGATGTCTGTCAATACAGTTAAAGCTGGCGTTAAGTTTCGCACCGCGGAACCAAGTTGCAGTAGCGGTGGTGAAATCGCTGGAGTTGACCTGGTCCCAGGATTTAAACAAAGTGAGAAACTCGCTGGCCTGCTCAGCCCAGAAAGTTTCGGCATCATCGATGGAATTTCGATACATCTCATTATACTGGGAGGCAGAGAGATGGCTTTGTGACGCCGCGGCCTCTGATACAGGGTAGGTTTTTTCTTCTGACATGCTGTTCTCTCGGAAGGCCCGTGTTAAAACCAAATCGCAACTCACCCAATTAGGACTCGTACTCACAGAGCTCTGGGCACGTGATCAAGTCCTGCACGACAATCTGGCGGTTCCAGAAGCCCTGTTTCAGTATGCCCTAAAGGTAGTGGTGCCTCAACAAACGGCCGACTGGTTGACTTCAGTCCTGTGCTCGCCGGATAGGCTCGATCAAATCGTCAGGGACACGTTGTCGATCAGGCGGACGTCACCTGCGAATACCGCAGCGAGGATTACGAGATCCTTGTCATGCTGCCTGGCCATCTCAAGACTCCTGGCATGGCAAATGTTGAAATAATCCGGCTTGAGCCCTCGGGCAATTAGGGATTGGCTGGCCTCGCTCTCTAGCCGGCGGAGATCTTGATCGCCTCTTAGGATCAGTTCGGCGGTTCGTTGTAATTGTTGATATAGCGCTGGAGCTGCCCGGCGTTGCTTTGATGAAAGTCTGATGTTTCTGGAGCTCAGTGCCAGGCCGCAGTCGTCGCGAGCGGTTGGCAGGCCATTGAGCTTGATGTTGAAGTCAAGGTCAGCGATCAACTGTTCTATCAGTCGGTATTGTTGGTAGTCTTTGAGACCAAAATAGGCCTGGTCAGGCGAAATCAGATTAAACAACTTTGTTACCACGGTAGCGACACCCTCAAAATGCTTTGGTCTTGTTTTGCCGCAATGGTTCTGAGTGACACCTGAAACTAGGATGTTGGTTTTCATCGAGCCTGCGATGCCATGCATCTCTGTGTTATCGGGAGCAAACAGCAGGTCACAGCCTGTTTCGGACAGCAAGCTCGTGTCAGACTCCAGACTTCGGGGGTAGCTGTTCAGATCTTCACTTTTTCCAAACTGAAGCGGATTGACGAAAATGCTTGCTACGGTGCACTGACAGTCAGCCACTGCGGCCCTGACAAGCTGCAGGTGCCCCTCGTGGAGATTACCCATGGTTGGAACCAGCCCAATCGAATGACCAGCCAGTCGTGCGCCATGCAGCGCCTGACGCAAATCTGATTTTGTCTTGACAGTGAGCATGGCTAGTGGCGGAGAATTAATCGAAACAATGTTCTTCGGCCGGAAAGGTCTGAGTCTTCACTGCACTGACATAGCTTTCAATCGCGCCGGGTATTCCATTGTTATTGCCAACGAGAAAATTTTTAACGAATTTTGGTGTGATCGGAGAGACTCCGAGTAAATCATGAAGCACCATGATCTGCGCAGTGGTATCGGGCCCTGCTCCGATGCCGATTACCGGAATCTCCAGAGAGTCAGTGATGGTCTTAGCCAAGGTTCGGGGGACACACTCCAGTAACAGAATATTGGCACCTGAATCCTGAAGTAATAAAGCCTCTTCGAGGATGACTTGGGCCTGTNCCGTGTCTCTGCCCTGAACGTANAAACCGCCGATCCTATTGACAGACTGGGGGGTCAGGCCCATGTGTGCGCAAACTGGAATACCGCGTTCGGCCAGAAGCCTTGTCGTATTTGCGATCCAAGCGCCTCCCTCAAGCTTCACAATCTGGGCGCCGGCCCTCATCAAAGACGCCGCATTTTCAAGGGTCTGACTCTCGGATGCATAACTCATAAAGGGCAAATCAGCCATTATTAGCGCGCCTTTATTNCCNCGCTTCACGCATTCCACGTGATAAACCATATCAGCCATGGTGACTGGTAAAGTGCTGTCGTGGCCCTGCAGTACCATCCCAAGCGAATCGCCGACGAGAAGAACCTCCACGCCCTNGCNACTGGCAATGTCAGCAAAGCAGGCATCGTACGCCGTCAGGCACGCGAATTTCTGGCCGGCTTCTTTGATTTTTTGCAGGGTTGTCAAGGTGACGTTCTTGCTTTGAGCTTGCGTACTCATAGGATCCTACCGTCCTTGTAAGTGAAGCGAGTTGCAATAAAGAGGAAGAGTGACGGTCTACGGTGCCATGGTCCGGCGACCCGTATGGCTGTACTTGTTATAATAGGGTTGGTTTCGGATTGAAATAGTGTGTGCCATTCGGCAGAGATAGTAAATATGTTACCAATTGGTCGTAGTCCTCGTCATTAGCGACGAGATCAATCTCTGCGCTATTAACTATCNGCAATTTAGAATCCGAGTAGTAGTGAAAAAATTCCGTATAGGCGCGGTTCAACTGGTTCAGATACTCGGACTCTATCATCTGCTCTGAGGGTATCCCTCGTTTCTGAATTCTCTGCAATAGGACCTCTGTCGGCGCCTGAAGATAGATCACAAGATCTGGCTTGGGTGCGTCAATAACAAGATGTTGATAGACCTTGTGGTACAAGTTGTATTCGTCTTTTTCCAGATTCAATTCGGCAAAAAGCCTGTCCTTGTCGATAAGGAAGTCCGAGACCCGGACAGGCTCGAATAAATCACTTTGTCGCGATTCTTCTATTTGTTGAGCTCGCTGGAATAGGAAAAACAACTGCGTGGCTAAGGCATGCTGTCTTGGATTCTGATAGAAGCGATCGAGAAACGGGTTTTCTTCAGCATTTTCGAGCAGAAGCTCATAATTGAAGGTTTCAGCCAGGCGCTTGGTCAAACTTGTCTTGCCAACACCGATGGGCCCTTCAACTGCGATGAATCGGGGTGCCTGTTTCAGGTCTTGCAGGCTGCTGCTCATGGCTTGCTTCCTGCGGGGCGTCGCTTACGGCGGCTTCTTCTTCTGGCTTTGGGTAAGCCTTCAATCTGTTCTTGCTTTTGTATGCCATCTCCGAATTGGTAAACCGTCCACCACTCTCCGCTGTCTCCAAGCTCTTCCCCTGCTGCTTCGCGAAGCAGCAAAAAGTCATAGGCTGCTCGAAAACGAGGATGATTGAGTGTCACATCAACTGTTTGCCGAGCTCGTGTTGTAAGTCTGCCTTGCAACTCCCATATTTCCCGACACGCATAGCTGATCCGCTTGGGTATCGAGGTAAATTGATTCTGTTCGGCAAGGACTTGGCTGGCAAGTTGCAGAAACTGGGGGCTGGAGTCGAGCGATTCGCAGTCAGCCTGCCGCATGCTCAATCTTAAGGGCGGCCAGAGTAGCGCCGCGAAGAGGAAATAGGGTGTCACTGACTTCTCCAGCGCAACTCTTGCATCGGTGTTGTTGAAAGCGAATTCGAGTAATCTTGCTTCCTCTGGCTGACATTGCTCAAGCGCTTCGAAAGTGGGGGCGAGCAGTGCGTCTTTCAGACCGCTGCTGCGTAACAATTGATACGCGCTTTGACTGTAGCCGGTGGAAAACAGCTTTATTAACTCNTCGAATAGGCGCGCAGACGAGATCCCGCTCAGCAGATCAGAGAGCGACTCGACNGGAGCAGTGGTTTCATCGGAGATTTCGAAACCCAGCTTCGCCGAAAATCTGAGGGCCCTGAGCATNCGGACCGGGTCTTCNCGATATCTTTCCTGCGGATCCCCAATCATCCTAATCTGTTGTGCCTTTAAATCAGAGAGGGCGTCGCAAAAATCTAGGAGNTTGAAACCATCCGTCGTGTAATACAGAGCGTTGATAGTNAAGTCTCGGCGTCTGGCATCTTCGTCGATTTGGCCATAGACGTTGTCCCTGACCATTAATCCGTCCTCATTCTGAGCGGCATCNACATGTTTCAGACTTCGGCGTGTCGATTTCTCGTCTACAGTGATTTGCTTCTCTGGCGCTCCTCTAAAAGTGGTGACTTCGATGATTTCCCGACCAAAGCGNACATGCACAATTCGGAAACGGCGGCCGATAATTNTTGCATTACGAAATAATTGCCGGACTTCTTCGGGAGTGGCGTTGGTGGCTACATCAAAGTCCTTTGGTTTTTCGCCAAGTAGCAAATCGCGGACGCCNCCCCCGACAAGGAATCCGTAGAAGCCTGCGGCGGTAAGACGAGATAACACGTTCAACGCATGCGGCGAAATATCCTTGCGAGATATGGAGTGTTCCTCGCGGGGAATAATCCGTGCGTTTTCGATGCCTGGCAGTTCCGCTAACTCAGGCATGGGGATTTGCTGGCACGGGAGTGCTGGGTGGGGGTTGATAGAACTGCAATTCTCGAGCCTGCTTGGCATCAGAAACTGTCAATGTCAGTNATGATACCGCGGTTTCACTCCGGATGCTCGGGGTACCAGTGCAAGGGATGAGGAATAGAGGCAGCCGNGCTGGAACGTTTAGGGGAGGCGACTCGCACCTCCCCGTTGGAAGGAATCTATTATTGTTATTGTTGCTGTTAGCAATCTGATTGTTATTGTTATTCCACGGCTGAGCAAGATGCTCTGCCAACTTTCTTCAGGCGGTTCCTAAGCAGCCTGGCGACAATCCGCCGCGTGTANACCTGCAAACCCTACCTTATTCTTATTTAAGCACTAACCGTAGTAATGCAATTTTTGTTATTTTTTGGGCTTATTTTTNTTATTTATTGTTATTCTTCGATTANCAAGTCGCACGTTACATGCCAAAAAGGAAATAGTAAATAGAATCAGCAAGGTATATTTGAGATGTTCGGATTGAAGCTTGGANNCCGCTAAAATCGTTACGAAAATACCCGGTATNGNTGGGTAAANGAGTATCGGTAACAAATTTCAGTAGGGTTACGTCTGTCTGGCTTCAANNAGAGCGACAGTATTNNCCCCGCCGTTTTCTTTTTTCTGGGAATGCCGAATCTCTGGCGACGCTCCCACAGACATTTGCGGCTTATTCCTAATTTTCCGGCAAGTTGTGTTTCATTCATAGTGTCTTGATGTTCTAGAACGAATCGCTGGAAGTAATCTTCGAGTGATAATTCTTCAATCGGTTCTGNGGACTGGGACTGANCCGGTGCTAGACTGCCCGTGCGCTGAAGCTCTNNCTNGGAATNCATATCGATTGCCAGCAAATCCTCGCCGATCTCACTGCTCTCAGNNAGAACCACTGCTCGCTCTATNGCATTCTCTAATTCCCGCACATTACCCGGCCAATTGTAGTCTGCGATGGACTGACTTGCGCCTTCACTGAACACCATAGTCGGCGCCTTCAGTCGGTGGCATGTTCGTTGCANGATCGCATCGGCGAGTTGTAGGACATCACTTCCGCGTTCTCTCAGAGGAGGAATCAGTAAGGTCATGACATTGATTCGATAGAAGAGATCTTCTCTGAACTGTCCGTCNTCNACGAGGTGCTTNAGATCTCTGTGGGTTGCTGCGACGAGACGCACATCAACCTTTCTTGACTGCACCGAACCGACCTTGCGAATTTCGTTTTCCTGCAAAACTCGAAGCAATCGAGCCTGAGCTTCNAGAGGAAGTTCTCCGATTTCATCGAGGAATAGGGTTCCTCCATTCGCGGCTTCAACCAACCCTGTTCTCGTGGCTGTGGCGCCGGCAAATGCGCCTTTCTCGTGACCGAAAAGCTCTGATTCAATGAGGTTCTCAGGGATGGCAGCACAGTTTACCGAGATCATTTCCTGGCCTTCCCGATTGCTCAAATCATGAATTCCCCGGGCGACCAGTTCTTTGCCAGTGCCTGACTCACCATTGATGAGCACCGTAGAGTTCGTTTGGGCGACTTTCCTGATGCGNCGAAACAGCTCNTGCATTTGCGGACAGCTTCCGATCATGCCGGTGATTGGCGCGCCNTCATCNTTGCTGTCTGCAGCGCGTGCTTGTCGCTGGCTCGGATTCTCGCGAATTATCTTGGCAACAGCTCCAATGATTTCATTATGCTCGAACGGCTTGGCAATGTAATCAACCGCACCCATTTTCATAGAATCAATGGCTGACTTAATGCTCGAGTAACTGGTCATGATCAAAACCGGCGTTGAGGTCGCTTTGATCAAATCGGTACCGGGGGCGCCTGGAAGTCGTAAATCGCTGATGATGACGTCGAATGCGTCCATATCATATTTTTCCAGCGACTCTTTAACCGATCCGGCTTCGCTTACCCGATATTCATGCCTCTCCAGTAGACGCCTCAAAGCAGCCCGAATGACCACTTCGTCCTCTACGACAAGAATCTGATTCATCGACGTCATCTTAATAAGTGTTCAACTAACCAAAAGTTTTATCGCGGCGCTTAATTCATTACTTCAGAGTCGCCAAAATACCCGGAAAAAGTCAGTATGACCTGAGTGCCGGTGCCGTGATGTTTATTAAAAGGACTCAGTATATCAATATCTCCGCCCAAATCCCCAACTATGCTGAACACCATGGAAAGTCCGAGTCCGGTGCCTTCGCCGGCTTCTTTAGTCGTGAAGAATGGATCGAAAACCCTATCCCTGATAGCTTCAGGGATGCCAATACCATTATCGGTAACGGTGATCTTAATCTGGTTGTCAGCTTGATGGGCTGCCATGAGTACCTCGCTGCCTGCCGCACTGGCATCGCGTGCATTGTTCACAAGGTTCACCATAACTTGCAGCAGTTTTTGCGCGTCACCGAGAATATTCAGCCTTTCATCGCACTGCGTACTGATTCGGATTTCCTCGCTTTTTTTGTCGAGCGAGATTAGCGTCAATGTTTCCTGCATGCACTGACGTACATTAACGACTTGCTTCTCATAGCTCCCTAAACTTGCGCCCGCATGCGCAAAATTCACCAGTGACTGGAGAATCTTTGACGTCCGGTCGGTTTGTTCAATGATCTGGGTTGCAAGTTGCCCCAGCTCCTTACCCTGATATTCGTCGCGAATAGTTTGAGCGAGACAGGCGATGCCAGTGATCGGGTTTCCTATTTCATGTGCCACGCCAGCAGCAAGCCTGCCAATTGAAGCCAGACGCTCGCTGTGGGTCAGGCCCGCCTCGAGTATCTCAGTTTCGGAAATGTCTTCGATGAGCAGGATAACCCCCCCATGATTCAACTCTCTGGGATCTGACTGATCGATGTAAGCTTTATGCAGATTAACAGAATTTTTCTGACCATTGAGCTGAAAACTATTCTTGTAGGTATGGTGCTCATCCTCTCTGAGAAACTGCTGAAGAAGTTCGTACCAGGGATTGGGTAGATCCTGTAGCTGCGATCCGACGGCTTCACTGGCATCAATCCCGGTTATCTCTGTCAGCGCCTGATTCCACATCACAATTTCGTCTTCGGTGCTCAGTGAGCAAACGCCGAGGGGAAGTTCCAGTAAGACCTGTCTGTGATATCGCCGAAGGTTATCAAGGTCAGCGGCCATGCCCGATAAATTACTGCGGTAAGACTCGATCCTGCTTTCAATGACATTAAGGTCTGTGCTGCCATGTCTGGCCACGATGCTGAAGGGCAAGTAGCTGTCGATGATGTCCCCCGCGATAGAGGGGCCTAACAGCCCCGAAAGATTTGCTTCGAGGCGCCCGCGCAGCAAACGAAGTGATGAGGGGCGATTGTCGTCGTAACGAATGTTGAGATCTTTCAGTGCTTGATTGACTTCCCGATTAGCGGCTTCCTGACCGAGCGGTTTGCTCAGGGATCGCACGAACTCCTCGGGAGATTTTGCGACGAGTCCGCTGCGGATACGGCGGCGGATGGTGTCAAGGGCACAAATATCAGCAGAATTTCTTTCTTTGTCCGTAGTGGTACTGGCGAGGGAAATTCCGATGAAGAGAGCTGCGTTGACCATCAGGGATAATGCAGCGATGCTGCTCCAGTTAATTGACGTCAGAGTAATCGTCGGGTCATCGCCAAACAGGGGAATCAGTAGAAACCCAAGCCAGATGGCAACACCGCTCAGTAGGCCCGCCAGAAACCCCTTTTTGTTGCCCTGAGGCCAATACAATATTGCGACGATTCCGGGCAGGAATTGCAGGCCAGCAGAGAAGGCTACGGTACCTATCGCCTGAACACTGGTGGTGTTTTCAGAAAGGTAGTGCACCAAGAAGCCAGCCCAAATGAGTGCTGTTGTTAGACCCCGCCGGTGCCAAGCCAGCCATCTGTAGATATCCTGTTTTGCCGATGGTTGGGTGACCGGCAGAATCAGGTGGTTTAGGCACATATTCGACAAGGCTAAGGTGATGACTATGATCAGGCCGCTGGCGGCAGAGAGCCCGCCCAGATAGCCAACGAGTGTAAGCATCGGATAGCCGTAGGCAGCTCCGATGATCACTGGGAAATACTCTACCTGCACATGACTTCCAGATTTAACTCCGGCCCACAAAATCGGCAGAACAGGGAGGCTGATTAAAAAAAAGTAAAGAGGTAATGCCCAGCTCGCGAAGGTCAGTGAAGCCTGCCCATTGCTTTCGTTGAAAGTCATGTAAAACATATGAGGCATGGCAACGGCGGCAGTGAAGAACAACAGCGCTGAAACATGNAATGAGCTGAAATAATCNGTTTCCTTAAGGTCTGTAACCAGATCCGGTCGGGACTGAAGCCACAGGTCCATCCCATCTAGTCCACCAAAAGCGCCGTATACTGCGAGTGCCCCTACCGCGAGGTAGGCCACAAGCTTGGCCAAAGATTCGAAGGCAATAGCCATGACCAGACCTTCGTGGCGGGTGCGACCAGCTCGGCGGGACGTACCAAACAGAATTGCGAATAATGTGATCAGGACGCAGAAGCCTGCGGCTACGAGGACTTCGCTGGATTCTTCCGTCAGAAGATTTGCCGTATCGGCCACTGCACGAATCTGTAAGGCAAGCAGTGGCGTGACCCCAACCAAAATCACAATGGTGGCCGCAGTTCCTGCCCAAGGTGACTGGTACCTGAAAGCCACCAGATCGGCGAGGGAGCTCAATTGATAGGTTCGCGACAGCTCGAGGAGAGGTTTCAAGAGCAGGGGCGAAAACAAAAAAGCAAGAGAGATGCCAATAGAGTTCGCCAGATATCCATAACCGCTTTCAAGTGCAATACCAATTGACGTGTAATAAGCCCAGATGCTCGCGAACACACCCAGAGCCAGCACATACACGACCGGCGACTGCACGATGGAAGTGGGAATCCAGCCACGGTCAGTGATATAAGCGACACCAAAAAGCAGCAGCAGGTAGCTGCTTCCCAGAATGAACAGTGTGCTCAGATCAAGGCTCATCGCTGTCCCTACTCCTGTGGGCCCAGCTCGCTACTAGAATAATGAGCAGGCCGAGGAAAAACGGTCGATACCAATCCCCCGAGGGCTTGTTGATCCAGTCAACGCTAATCAGAAATAGCAGGTAAATTACTACGATAAGAATCAGTATTGTGCGCGGTATGTACACGGGTTCTTCTCGGCGTGCTAACTACCGGGTCATCTTAGCCAACTTGGGCACGCGCTGTATATCCCAGTGCTCGGCACCCCATGTCATCAGAGCGGCGGGAGCTGCTCCAATAAGGGTAGGCGGAGGTGTCATGCCAAGAAACTGCAGCGCGGAGACCAGTAATGAAGGGACGTTTTTGAGGTCGATTGGCTCGGCAAAATGCTGCTTGCTGAGTTTTTGTCCGAGGTCGTTTACGATAATCGGGATATGCGCATAGCTGGGTGTGGGCAGGCCGAGTCGCTGCTGCAAATAAATCTGTCTCGGGGTGGAACTCAGCAAGTCGTACCCTCTCACAACGTGGGAGATTTTCTGCGCGGCATCATCAGCAACCACTGCCAGCTGATAAGCGAACAAGCCATCCCTTCTCCGAAGAATGAAATCGCCAACCTCGTGTTCCAGATTTTGGGCGTAATCACCCTGAATCCCGTCGGTGAACCGGACAGTTTTCGGACTGATTTTTAGCCTTATGGCAAGCCCCGGGCTTGAGTTGAGCCCTCGGCTCCGACAGCGGCCGTCGTAGACGCCCTCCAACCCGCTGACTCGCTGCCGGCTGCAATCGCAGTNAAAGCAATATTCCCGGTTTTCAAGNTGTTGAAGAATCCTTTCATAGNCGCTCAAGCGGGTGCTCTGATACAAGACNTCGTCGTCCCAGTCCATTCCAAGGGCCTGCAATTGCNTTAGAATAAGCGTCGATGATCCNGTGACTTCCCTNGGNGGGTCAAGGTCCTCAATGCGTACTAGCCACCTACCACCATTTGCCTTGGCATCCAGATAACTGGCGAGCGCGNNAACCAGAGAGCCAAAGTGCAGTGGGCCCGTCGGTGAGGGGGCGAAACGCCCGACGTATCCGTGATTGGTCACTGATCNCTCATCCATCGNGGCGATGCGGCTCGCCNGGTGCANGGAGCCGAGTNAGTTTGCGGNNAGGGAACCGAANTGGGGAGGTCATGCCCTGGTGGTCTGCGCCCCGGACGTTAACTACCCAACTGTTTCTCTTTGATTTCGTCGAGTGTTTTGCAATCGACACATTTGTCGGCTGTAGGGCGGGCCTCAAGCCGACGAATGCCAATTTCTATGCCGCAGGTTTCGCAGAAGCCGTAATCGTCCTGGGCGATGGCTTCTATGGTGTTGTCAATTTTTTTAATCAGCTTTCTCTCCCGATCTCGGGTTCGCAACTCGAGGCTAAATTCTTCTTCCTGTGTTGCGCGGTCTGCTGGATCGGGATAGTTTGCGGCGTCGTCTTGCATATGATGCACAGTTCGGTCGACTTCTTGCATTAGCTGCTCGCGCCAATCAAGCAGTATTTGCTTGAAATGCTCACGCTGCTTCTCGTTCATGTACTCCTCGCCTTTTTTCGGCTTGTACGGAACGAAATTTTTCAANACGGGTTTTGAGTTGGAGCTTCGAGTACCGGTCATAATCTCCATCGCTTCGCGGATTCTTCCGCTTGAGGTAACTGATTGGAAGTATGGTAAAATGGGGCCTGGTTTCCCATATCTGAGTTGTATCAGTTCAAGCCGGAAGGCAAGAATTGTTGCGTTTTCCCGCCAAAGCCGGCTCGAGTCGCTCCCTGAAGTCACCAGTTTCCTTTGAAGGAAAGCACGCTGCGGGGATGCCCAAAATTTCCGAAAGCTGCGTAAGCTACCAGATTATTTCTGGTGATGCTATAAAAAAAACACTCCCCCAACTGTACACAGAAACCCGCAATGCAGAAACGCGATAAGTCNCCAATCTGCAGCCTTTTTCAGCGTGCCATCTACTTGATACAAATTCTTTACTCTATAATCCAAAACACTCCAATCAAATTCACTCTGCGTCTCATTGACGACGCAGTCCAACTATTTCTATTGGTAAAGAGACGCTGTGAACGAAACACCGGACATTTATCAGCCTTACAAGCTCAAAGAACTGGAGAAAATCAATCCATTTCGGGTCATGACTGTCATGCATCGCGCGGCTGTGCTGGAGGCCGAGGGCAGGAAAATAGTTCACATGGAGGTTGGGGAGCCAGATTTTAATACCGCAACCCCAATTATTGAGGCGGCAAAAAGAGCACTTGACGCCGGCTTTACGCACTATACGGCNGCGGCNGGTATTGATGAGCTCAGGTGCGCTCTGGCNGATCATTATTTGGAGNGTTACGGTGTCAGGGCGGACAAAGAAAGGATNCTCGTCACGCCCGGTGCCAGTGGCGGTTTAAGCCTCTTGGCCAATCTTCTTGTCGNTGAAGGTGACGGTGTGCTTATCACNGACCCTGCCTACCCGTGTGTGCGCAATTTCATCCAGTTGATGAATGCCAGTCCTCAGTTAGTTCCTGTTGACAGGTCGCAAAATTTTCAGCCCACGGTACAGCAGCTCGAAGGTGCTGCGAATTCGANCACCTCGGGAGTCTGGTTGGCATCTCCGAGTAATCCCACGGGATCAGTCCTTGACCGTGAGGCTCTGACCGGGATTAGCGGATGGTGCGCCGATAAATCGCTTCATCTTCTGGTTGATGAAATCTATCACGGGCTTCACTATGTTGATGACCTGCCCAGTGTGTTGGAGATCGACGACTCTGCGTTTGTGGTAAATAGCTTTTCCAAATATTTTGGCATGACCGGCTGGCGCCTGGGTTGGATCGTTGTTCCAGACTACGCAGTCGATAAGGCCAACATACTTGCTCAGAACTTCTATATTTCAGCCTCCTCCATCGCACAACACGCAGCACTTGCCGGATTTACTGAGGCAGCCCGCCTGATTCTGGAGAAAAGACGACAGAACTTTCGCGAGCGTCGCGATTTTCTCTGCGCCTCGCTCCAAGAGATCGGATTCATCCTTGCTGAAGAAGTACAGGGTGCCTTTTACGTTTATGCCGATATTTCCGGTTTCTCCGAGAATTCAGAGCAGTTTTGCCATGACATGCTTGAAAACCATGGCGTCGCAATTACGCCGGGTACCGATTTCGGCGACTTCAAAGCGCGACAATTTGTTCGATTTGCCTTTACGACGAGCATGGATGATCTTGCTTTGGGCGTTGGGCGTCTGCGTTTGGCTTTGCAGGGATGATTATTGTCCCACCTCTACAGCCCGCCCGGCTGATCAAACGCTATAAAAGGTTTCTCGCTGACGTTGATCTGCCTGATAAGTCTTCGACCACGCTTCACTGCCCGAACACGGGGTCAATGAAAAACTGTCTGTATCCGGGAAATCGAGTTTGGTACTCGGACTCCGGGAATCCAAAGAGGAAATACCCGTGTACCTGGTATTTCATCGAGGATCCTCAACAAAACATTATTGGCATACACACGGGACTGTCCAACCAGTTGGCCCACGAAGCTATCCTGTCTGGCCGGATCGTAGACCTTTCCGGTTACGGAAAGGTTATGAGCGAGGTGCGCTACGGTGATCAAAATAGTCGAATCGACTTCTACCTGTCTGATCATGAAAAAGAGTTACCGGAATGTTATGTCGAGGTGAAGAACGTCAGTTTGTTGTCACACGATGGGGTCGGCCTGTTTCCTGATGCGGTGACGGTCCGCGGTCAGAAACATCTGGAAGAGCTCACACTGGTGCGTCAGCAGGGATATCGAGCCATGCTGTTGTTCTGTGTTCAACATTCAGGTATCACGAGACTGATGCCGGCAGATCAGATAGATCCGATTTATGGAGCGCTTCTGCGAAAAGCCGCGGCAGAGGGTGTCGAGATCCTGGCTTATGGTGCTCGCTTTGATATGGAGATATCGCGAGTCGAGCTTGATACTGCCCTGCCAGTGATTTTAGAGAATTGAACTTGTCGGGCTAGAAAGCCATTGGCTGTTTCAGGCGCGATTCGTCAATCACTAATTCTCCTTCCTGGATCTCGAATGCGATCGCATGCAGGGCTTTGCCTTTGCAGGGGCCGACCAGGCACTGCCCATTATGGATCTCAAACAGTGCGCCGTGGGTAGCACAACGGATGAGGGCGCCATCGTCTTCCAGAAATCGATCCTCTTCCCATTCCAGAGGGGTCCCAAGGTGCGGGCAGCGGTTGTGGTAGAGATGCAACTGTTCATCCTTCTTTACAGCAAAAAGAAACGTACCGTTGACCTCAAAACCTTTCGAGGTGCCTTCCTTAATTCCTTCTGTTTTGCACAGTGTGATCATTAGACTAAGGCCTCTTCAAAATTGCGCAGTAAATCGTCAAGCTCTTCGAGACCTACTGAAAATCTGATCATCGAATCAGAAATGCCCATAGTCGCTCTTCGTTCAGCACCCATTTCATGAAATATGGTGTGGGCGACTGGAATTCCCAGGCTGCGGTTGTCTCCTAAATTACTCGAAGATACAACGGTATCCATGCGGTTGAGAAATTCAAAACAATCCAGTTCGTCGGCCAGTTCCACGGAGAAAATTGCCCCGTATTTCTTGAACAGATTCCCCGCTCTCTGGTATTGAGGGTGTGAATTGAGTCCGGGGTAGAAGGTCTTTTTAATTCTTGGGTGCGATTCGCAAAACTCTGCGAGCGCCAGTGCATTGTCGCACGCCCGGTCCAGTCGTAGCGGCAGCGTTTCAGATCCTACGGCCAGGTGGTGGGCCGCTTCAGGACCAAGCGCGCCGCCCATGTCTCGCAGGCCTTTTTTCTTAATCTGCGTGATACCCCACATCGAGTGATCATCAGATTTATAAGTGTCGAGAATATTGGGATAGCTTTCCCAATTGAAGCGCCCCGTGTCCGTTACGGTACCCCCAAGCGCATTGCCATGCCCCCCGATGTATTTGGTTAGCGCATTAACGGATAAGCCTGCGTTAACTGAACGCGGGAGAAAGAGATGCGGTGATGTCATCGTATTGTCTACCACATAGAGGATGGAGTAAGTGCTGCAGAGCTCCCCAATGGCTTCAAGATCTGCAATCTGGGTTGCCGGGTTCGCGATTGTTTCGACGAACACGACTCGGGTGTTGTCCTTTACAGCGGCGGCTACATTTGACATATCGGTGGCATCGACAAAACTAACTTCAATGCCGAATCGTTCTAGTGTGGTGAAGAAGCTGGCCGTGTTGCCAAATAAAAAGGCGCTCGCTATAAGGTGGTCACCTGATTTCAAAAGGGCAAGCATCGTCGAGGTAATTGCCGCCATACCGGTAGCGAACGCAACGCTGGCTCTGCCGCTCTCCATTTTTGTGATGCGATTCTGAAGCGCGGTCACAGTGGGATTCAGCTGTCGACCGTAGTTGTAGCCATCACGTTTGCCCTGAAACACTTCGGCTAGATGGTGCGAATCCTCATAACCGTAGGCAACTGATGGATGGATGGCTTTATGGAGAACGCCATGCTCCGGAGAGTCTTCGCGATCGGAATGTAAGTTCGTAGTGAAAAAGCCTTTTTTGGGCATGGCTTCTTTGGCTCTAATCGGTAAAAAGTACTGNGTGATTGCGTTGCTCGCGGTTTATACAANAGCATTGACGGTATTGGAAGGNNCCTCTTNNCTGGTTGTCCAACAAGGATATGCAGCTTAGGCATNAGGCCNACTCAGGCTNNGCCAAAAGTNNTACGTATCCGATAGNTTCCTCGCATTTGCGGCAATAGCCAAAACCTNCAGTCTCAAAGNGTTTAAGCGGCTACTTCTTGTTGCNGCATCGGATCCATNATTANGACTNTGCCCAGCAGGGTTTGATCAAGTGCTANAGGTTTCAGGGCGTCGCGAAATTCACTGAGCTGCGATGCAAGCATTTTCCTTTTGCTCGACAACAAGTCGAATAGCTCTTTGATTTGCGCTGATGTGAGCTCTGCTTCGGTCAGCATTTAATCGTCAACTTTTTGCTGGTTGGCAAAAAACGGGCGCTCAGCAATCATCGTCTGAATTTCACGTAAGCGCTGTGCAAATTCAACGCTGCTGCGATCACGATACCGATCTGAAAAAGCTTCCTCGGTAATCCCATCCCGGTTATTGCCCACCGCAGGCATGTATTCGGAGTCGTCTGAAAGCGTAATAACCCGCCGCTGAAATTCCAACGCGGATGCGTCATTCCTCGTCGCGAAATCTGCCAGGGCGACCCCGACAGAATTCGCGGTCAAATCTGAAAAGCTGAAGCCAGTCCGATACCGGGCATCGTACGCTTCCTTGGTGGTTGAGAGTAGTTGCGCCAATTCCGCGCCGGCCGAAGACGAAATAGCGGCGATGCTTGCAACATGTTGGGCCAGATCTTCGCGCTGCTGTAGGCGTACCTCTACAGGTCTAGGGTTTGCCATTCCCTGGACGCTTTTAAAGCCTGTTGTGGCAGTGATGTCTTCTCTGTTTAAGTAAATGGAGAGCGCCTGAAAAGCGGCTCTATTTTCTGCAGCAGGGTTCCCGGACATAGCGCTTTCTTCCCTGACCGCTGTGAACAGTGGAATCAGCAGGGTGTGGAGCGGTACTGCGCGAATGTCGGACGGAATGGCTGCGATGGTGTTACTTATCAGTGTGTGGTAGTGAGCAATGCGTCTGCGGTCTTCATCAGAGACAAACAATTGCTGAATCTGGTTGCTTAGCCCTGCAATCAACTCCGGCTGCCACTGAATGTCGAAGCTCAATGCTGCCGGTGAAATTTGCAAGTTACTGACTTGCTTGGCTAGCTCCTCCAGTCCTGTTCTGGCCGGATTAGCAGCCACCAGATTCTCAATCACAAGATTCAGAAACGGATCGATTAGGCGTGCTGGCACCGACAGTTTGCCCAGTGTAAGTTGCTGGATCTTCAAACGCCCTTGCTCGAGGCCCAGGGTGCTCTCCATTTTGAGAAAAAAACGGGATGGGAAGTCAACTAGGCCGATGTTCGCATCCACGTGGAGTTGTCCGTCGGACAGCACTATCTGGGCAGTCCATGGGCGCGACGGTACATACAAATGTGCGCTATAGCGCAGCAGTAGGTGAAGTTCCTCGGCATCAAGGGTGATTGATTTTTGGCTGGCGCGGGAGGTCGCCTCGGGTGCGTTCTCCAGCAAAATATCCTCGAGTTCATTTAATTCAAAGGGAGACAGCGCGGGCAGTGGTACCAGCGAGGGTTCAGAGTCAAGCACAAGGAGTAGCAGCACGACCGGCAAACTGATCAGCAAGACCAGAAGGGGCATCAGAGCCATGCGAAGGACGTTGAGTTTTGCCATTTTTGACTGCATACCGAAATACACTGTGGGATTAACCCTGAGAACATTTGGGCGGTTGAGTTTCTGCTGATATCGGAGTGCGACGTTTCAAGCAATCAGTTTACTGTCTATGTGGCATTTTTCGAGAGGAAACTGGCGAAAAACTCTGAAATCTAAAATTTTATACATTAAACNAATTCATAAATCTGCAGCTTGGCGTTATTNTTTAGNCNGGGATAGCAANCGGTTTCCTCNAATGACTCAGATCAGCAAAAATTCAGCGTNAGGAGTGGTGAATGTACACAANTTTTAAGAGTGGCTNAGATCTGGGTAGCCTTCTTGCCCNCTGGCGCCCGTTAGTNTNNGGAGTTTTACTGTCAGCGATTACTGCCTGTGGCTCGCAGTCGGCGCGCGAAGCAGCGATCGCCGAGGCNAAAGTGGCAAGTATGGNNGCAGAGNAGGCAGCAGCAAGGGAGGCGGCNGAGATCGAGANGGAACGGNTAGAGGCCGAGGAGCGTCAGCGACTNGCAGAAGCTGAGGAAAGNGAACGNCGCCGCCTTGCTCAGGAAAGGCAGACAGCGGAGGCGGAAGCCCGTGCCGAGGCCCGACGGTTGGCTCGTGAGGAGGCGGAACGCGCNGAGCGCGGACGCCAGGCCGCAATTNCGTTGGCCCGCGCCCAGCGACAAGAAAAATTGGACCGGATTGCAGCGCTCGAGCAGCAAATTGCAGAAATCCAGGCCNAGATTTANTCGGACTCTGAGCAGGCGCTGGTCNTGCAGCAAGCGATAGCAGCGGCCGAAGAATTGCTGGCGGCACTGACTGCTGAGATNGCGAAATACGAGCTGACCGATGAGTCTGGTAACACGCTCGAACCGCTGTCCAANGACCTGATAGCGGAGTTGGAAGCGAGAAAGGACGAACTCGTCGATCAGACGAGGGGACTCTGAGTCTGGCAGCTGATGAGCAATAACGTCCTGGATTTCCAAGCCCGCAAATCGNCACATGTCGAAAAGCGAAAAGAAGCTCGCATCGATGCCCTAAAGCNNGCCTTCCGGGAGGCCAGGGGCGAATCCGAGCCTAAAGCGTCCAAAAACAAGCGGAAGCGAAGCCGCAAAAAANCCCGATAGNTACCCGNCAAAGCCGCNCCCAATCAGCGCNCAGGCGAACCATTTCCAATGCCCGAATTACCAGTCCTGCCGCGACTTCCAGCCTTTGTTTGTCATCGGCGTTNTGGTACAGTNCGCGCCTTTGATTTTTCTACTANAACCATAACGNGGAGAGACACGTAGATGTCGGGGATCACGATAACAGTCACCACGGTGCTGTCGCTGCTGGGCTTGGGAATCGCATTCTATTACATGCGAAAGGTCACATCTGTGCCAGTGGATATGGGCCTGGATGAGAAGGAAGGCGAGCGCCTCAGATTCATCCATGGTGCAATCGCTGATGGTGCGATGGCCTTTCTTAAGCAGGAATATAAGTTTCTTGTGATCTTCATGGTGGTGTTTGCCGCGATTATTGCCATCTTGATCGACGACTCCCACACGCCGGATTACCGCGAGGGGATTTATACCGCGATTGCGTTTCTTTTCGGGGCAGCAATCTCGATTGCGTCCGGCTATATCGGCATGATGGTCGCCACACAAGCTAATGCACGAACGACCGTTGCTGCCAAAAAGAATATCTCTGAAGCCTTCGACATGGCAATTAACGCGGGCGCCGTGATGGGTTTCGCGCTGGTTGGCCTCGCCGCGCTCGGTTTGGTAATTATCTATGTGGTAATGAGTTCATTGCTGTCAGGGCTGGGCCCTGAAAACAACCACATCCTGATGGAAGTCATCGCAGGCTTTGGTCTCGGGGGCTCGACCATTGCACTGTTCGCGCGGGTTGGTGGAGGCATATTCACCAAGGCCGCCGACGTCGGTGCGGATCTGGTAGGTAAGGTTGAAAAGGGAATTCCTGAAGATGATCCCCGCAATCCCGCCGTTATTGCCGATAATGTAGGTGATAACGTNGGAGACGTTGCTGGCATGGGTGCTGACCTNTTNGGTTCTTGCGCTGAGTCCACCTGCGCAGCGATGGTAATCAGCGCCGTGGTGTTCGCNGCNGATCCCAACGCGCTGCTNTANCCGNTTCTTATCACGGCTGTCGGAATTCCGGTNAGTCTGGTGACGAAACTGCTCATTGGAGTCAAGACTGAAGATGATGTTGCCCCCGCGTTGCGGAAGTTGTTGATTATCTCCAGTGTCCTGATGGCGATAGTGATGTTCTTCTTCACCATGGCCTTGGTGCCTGAATTTTTTGAGCTCAATGGTGAGCAGTACAACAATATGGGTGTTTACTGGTGTTTCCTGTCGGGCCTTATTGCCGGTTTGGCGGTTGGCCTTCTGACTGACTACTACACATCGGACAATTANAAGCCGGTTCAGGAACTGGCCGGGTCTTGCGAGACAGGTGTGGCTACGAACATCATATTCGGTCTGTCTCTGGGTTATAAGAGTACGGTCTATCCGTATCTCTGCATCGCGGCCAGTATTTTCATTTCCTGGGGGCTTGCCGGCATGTATGGCGTGGCGATTGCCTCTCTGGGGATGTTGGGTACGCTGGTAATTGCCTTGATGATCGATGCTTATGGCCCGGTTGCTGACAATGCCGGTGGAATTGCCGAGATGGTCGGACTCGAGAGCGCGGTCAGAGAGCGCACCGATATTCTGGACTCTGCCGGCAATACCACAGCGGCGATAGGAAAGGGGTTTGCTATCGGAGCGGCNATTCTTACCTCACTGGCNTTATTTGCCGCTTTCATCACAGCGGCATCAAACCTCCAGGGCGAACCGATTACCATGAGTCTTCTTGATCCGCTGGTTTACACGAGCGTGTTCGTCGGCGCGGTTCTGCCGTTCCTGTTCATGGCGATGACCATGCGGTCAGTGGGTGACGCTGCGTTTGAGATGATTGAAGAAGTGCGCCGCCAGTTTCGCGAAATTCCGGGCATTATGGAAGGTACGGGTACTCCCGACTATGCGCAGTGTGTCGCAATCTCGACCAACGCCGCCCTGAAGGAGATGATTGCGCCCGGCGTACTGATCATGGGNTCTCCNATTGTTNCAGGCTTTCTNTTNGGCGTTGAGGCTGTGGCCGGGGTCCTGGCCGGTTCGCTGGTTGTTGGCGGTGTTCTAGCGATCTCAGCCTCGAATAGCGGCGGTGCGTGGGACAACGCTAAAAAGTATATCGAAGCGGGCAACCATGGTGGCAAGGGTTCGGAAGAGCATAAAGCTGCCGTGGTTGGAGACACCGTGGGTGATCCTCTTAAGGACACTTCCGGACCATCGCTCAACATCCTGATTAAGCTGTCAGCGATTCTGAGCCTGGTTTTCGCGCCTTTTTTTGTTCAATACGGCGGCATCCTGGTAGGCTAATCANAAGTAGAGGCCGAGCGCTCAGTTGCAGAGTGCAGGGCGTAAGTTCTTGGATAAATAAGAGGGCGCCAGCCCCCTTATTTTTGCTCGAAGACTCAGTCTTGCCGCGTTTCGAAGTGGTACAGGATCCAGCTCTCTTCCCTTTTACTCACGTCGAGCGAGTCTCCCGTGATCTCCCGCCATCGCGTGCTGATTGTTTCAACACACTGGTAGATTCTGAAGGAATCGGTGTTCTCTATAATCAGGTTTCTGACTGAAGGATTGAGCGTGTAGTTAGACACCTCAGCCAGTCTCCAGTTGCTGTCCATCGTGCGTTGGATGCATTCATTGTTCGAAAGAAGATCCGTGTAGCGGAACTCGGCCTCAGCGTAACGTCCAGCAGGAACAGCCAACCCGACCTTGAGGAGAATATCGTCATCAGCAAACTCTGGTGTTTTGAGGAACCTGACCTCCTCGAGTACCACGCCTACGCTACTCTGATTGCTTACCACTAGACGTAATCCGTCATCCGTGTTCTCGCCCCAGGCAGCAGAATAGAACGCAAATTTCAGTTCGCTCTCTTCTCCAAGGTCCACTGAAAACGCTGGCGCTGCGAGGATAATTAGCAGTAAGTTTAGTGATCTCATGCCGTGGATTCTATCGAGCCTGATTGCTCCGTGTCATGANTATTTTATTTTTAGCGGCTAATCACTGATAATTCTTGACCGGCAGAGTCTGAAATTTCCGGTATATCAGCAAAAGGATTTCTGGTGAAAAAGCTTCCTCAAATCAAGCACATTGTTTGTGTCGCATCAGGCAAGGGCGGCGTGGGAAAATCTACTACTGCAGTCAATCTTGCGGTTGCTCTGCGGCAACTGGGATGTACCGTTGGGCTGCTTGACGCTGATATTTACGGCCCCAGTATCCCATTGATGATGGGTATAGCCCCTGGCACCCGCCCTGAAGTCCGAGAACAGCGATTGATGGTGCCCATCGAAGCGCATGGCGTTGAATGTATCTCGATGGGAGTGCTGGTGGATGCTAAAACTGCAATGGTATGGCGCGCACCTATGGTGATTTCGGCGTTCAATCAGATTCTCACAGATACGGCCTGGTCTGAGCTGGATTTCTTGATTGTTGATATGCCGCCGGGGACGGGCGATATACAACTGAGTCTGGCTCAGTCATCAGAGGTGGCTGGCGCGGTCATAGTCACGACACCTCAGGATGTGGCTCTGGCCGACGCCCGAAAAGGCATNGAAATGTTTCGGAAGGTTGGCGTCCCCATTCTCGGTATTGTTGAGAATATGGCGATGCACGTCTGCTCGCAGTGCGGGCACAGCGAAGCTATATTCGGTTCCGAAGGAGGCAGTCGCCTGGCAGCAGAATATGATGTTGAAGTCATTGGAAGNCTCGCGCTGGACATACAAATCAGGGAAAAAACCGACAGTGGTGATCCTGTGGTAGCATCAGATCCAAACTCGGCGGTCGCCAGAGCCTATNCNGAACTTGCAAAAAACGTTGGTTCTGCNGCAGAGCATGTCGCTGCACTTCGAGCGGAAGCGCCAAAAATTTCGATAAGTGATGACTGACAAGGCATAGAAGACTGAGCCGAGATGCCATCCAGCATAATCACGAGCGCCAGAGCAGCGCGTTATCAGCGGTTTTGAATTTATCNATAAAAACGACAGGGGACCCTCGTGGACGCAGTGAATGANTTTTTAATCTATATCGATGGATTCCTGGGCAGCGCGATCTGGTTCCCGACGTTTTTGCTGGCAACCGGTATCTTTTTCACGGTATTTCTCGGATTTCCGCAGATTCGTTACTTCAGGCATGCGATCGGAGTCACCACTGGAAAATTTGACAAGGAGGGGGCGAAGGGCGACACCTCCCACTTTCAAGCCCTAGCNACCGCACTTTCGGGCACTGTGGGCACTGGCAATATCGGTGGCGTAGCCCTTGCTTTGCACCTTGGTGGTCCCGCTGCTTTGTTTTGGATGTGGATGACAGCTTTTTTTGGGATGACCAGCAAGTTTGTCGAGGTCACACTGTCACATAAGTACAGGAGTGAAACTGCAGACGGCACAATGGCTGGTGGGCCCATGTATTACATGGAGAAGGGGCTCAATGCGAAATGGTTGGCGGTTGTGTTCGCTGTCGCTACAGTNTTGAGCTCATTCGGAACAGGCAATCTTCCGCANATCAANAGTATTGCTGCCGGCTTGGAGAGCACGTTCGATCTNGATCCCCTCATTACGGCCAGCGTGCTTTCCGTCCTTCTTGCACTGGTTATAATTGGNGGGATAACTCGTATCGCAAAGGTCGCNGCAGCGATAGTGCCTACAATGGCGATGATTTATTTGATCGGGGCATTCGCCGTCATTATCCCGAACGTTGGAAACATCATTCCTTCGTTCTTATCAATTTTCAGCAATGCCTTTTCCGGCTCAGCCGCTGNAGGCGGGTTCCTTGGAGCGTCATTTGCGTNNGCATTCGACCGCGGCGTAAATCGTGGGCTGTATTCTAATGAGGCTGGGCAAGGATCAGCACCTATTGCGCATGCAGCAGCGCGCACTGATGAGCCTGCGGATGAGGGCATGGTGTCCATTCTTGAGCCGTTTATCGACACGATNGTGATCTGCACGATTACCGGATTGGTAATTCTCTCTTCNGGTGTCTGGATGGACAAGTTCGAAAACGANTTNCAGCGGGCAGACATGAGCTTTGTTTCNGGCACCTACACTGAGGCTGATGCTGATGATGTGGCCAGCTTATTCTCCTACCTGAGCGGTGAGGAATCCGCCGCCCGTAGTTACAGCGGGCAAATTGAACTGAGCAATGGTGTACCTCAGAATTACGNNGCGTTCACGCTGATTGCNGCCCGTTCACTGGCAGAGAACACANNTTACTCCCGTNACAGTGAGCTTATCAGCGGCACCCTGAATGTGGTTGATGGGCAGTTGGAGGACTTGTCTGTCGTTGTCACCGGCGATTCGCTTCTGCATTCAGTGCCGCTCACCACGCAGGCATTCACCCGGGGGCTATTTGGCCAGTACGGCCAGTACATCGTCTCTATCGGATTGATGCTGTTTGCTTTTTCCACAGCGATTGCCTGGTCCTACTATGGGGACCGCGCCATGACTTATCTGTTTGGTACGAGATCCGTTCTACCGTACCGGATAGTCTATGTGCTCGGATTTTTCACGGCTGCGCTTGCAGATACAACGATCGTCTGGAACATTTCCCTAATCACCATTGTGCTCATGACCGTGCCGAATCTGGTCGGCATTCTGCTTATGCATAAGGAAATGAAATCCATAGTGGTAGAATATTGGGAGAAAACAAACAGANGCTNAAGNTTCGTGCTGAGCGACTAACGTTGGATTGCTTCTCCGGGAAGCCTGATTTCTTCAACGATGGCCTGCACNTCTTCGGGCGGTTCTGGTGTGANAGAGGCCACCAGCCAGGCGACTGTGAGATTGATCAGGGTTCCGAACGTGCCGATACCCTCTGGTGAGATCCCGAACAGCCAGCCTTGCGCGTTATCCATTGCAGGATTCAGGCTCTTAAAGTAGATAATGTACCCGGCAGTAAACAGAAAACCGGCCAGCATGCCAGCAATGGCTCCCTGTTTGTTCATGCCTTTCTGGAAAATACCCAGAACAATCGCCGGNAAAAACGACGCGGCAGCCAGCCCAAATGCGTAGGCGACNACNTGAGCGACATAGGCTGGCGGATTGATCCCAACATAGCCAGCGACCAGCACNGCAATAAAGATTGCCAGACGGGCATATAGCAACTCCTGCTTTTCCGAGATGTCTGGCATGAAGCTGCGTTTCATAAAGTCATGAGCCACAGAGGTTGAGATCACCAAGAGTAATCCGGCTGCAGTNGACAGCGCAGCGGCGAGGGCCCCGGCCGCTACTAGCGCCACAACCCAATTCGGCAAGTTGGCGATTTCAGGATTGGCCAGCACCATGATATCCCGATTTACTTCGAGCTCATTTACCTCGGGATCGCCGACATACTGAATGCGGCCATCACCATTTTTGTCGTTGAATGAGATCAGGTTGGTGGTCTCCCATTTGCTGAACCATTCCGGCATAGCAGCGTACTCTGCATTATTGACGGTGTTGATTAGNTTAGTACGGGCAAATGCGGCAACAGCAGGTGCGGTAGTGTAGAGGATCGCGATAAAAATAAGCGCNAATCCTGCTGATCTTCGCGCGTCTCGGACGTTAGGNACGGTAAAGAAGCGGATGATTACATGNGGTAAGCCAGCGGTACCGAACATCAGTGCGGCAGTGATAAAGAACACATCCTGCATACTGCGTTGCCCCTCCGTGTAGACGGCGAAGCCCAGTTCCTGACTCATGCCATCCAGCCTGTCCAGCAAGTAGCCACCACCAAAGGCCTCTGTCAATTCTGCGCCGAATCCTAGCTGCGGAATGGGAATGCCTGTCATCAAGATGGAAATAAATATTGCCGGCACCATGAAGGCGAATATCAGGACGCAGTATTGTGCCACCTGAGTGTAGGTAATCCCCTTCATACCTCCGAGAACAGCGTAGAAGAAAACTATTGCCATACCGATAATGACGCCCGTAGTGATATCGACTTCAAGAAACCTTGAGAAGACGATTCCGGCCCCCTGCATCTGACCGCACACGTAGACAAATGAGACTGAAATCGCGCAAAAAACAGCGATCAATCTGGCCGTTCTTGAATAGTAGCGATCCCCTATGAAGTCGGGGACAGTAAATTTGCCGAATTTCCTGAGATAGGGTGCGAGCAGCAGGGCGAGCAATACATACCCACCCGTCCAGCCCATGAGGTAAAACGTGCCGTCTCTGCCCAGAAAGGAAATCAGCCCGGCCATAGAGATAAAAGAGGCTGCAGACATCCAGTCTGCAGCAGTCGCCATGCCATTAGCCAGTGGTGGAACGCCGCCACCTGCGACGTAGAAATCACTGGTCGAGCCAGCACGGGACCAGACTGCGATGCCGATATAAAGACCGAATGTCAGAAAGACAAAAACGAACGTCCAGATTTGTACGCTCATCGCGCTTCCTCCTCGGTTTCGGTGGTTTTGTCCTCATCTCGATTCAATTTATAAGCGTCGTCTAGTTTGTCCATGAGGTAGATATACACATAAACAAGAATAACAAAGACAAAGATTGCGCCTTGCTGTGCAATCCAGAACCCTAACTTGAAGCCGCCAATCCGAATCTCATCTAAAATGTCCACCAGCAAGATGCCGCACCCAAATGAGACAAAGAACCAAACGCACAGTAGAGACAGGACGACTCTAATGTTTGATTTCCAGTACTCGAGGGCATTTTTGTCGGACATTGAGACCACCTTGTTNTTATTGTTTGTGCTCAGGGTGCGCGGATCGCATCGCGTCGGGAACAAAGCCTATTTACACAAATGTATAAAATATGTGTTTAGGATGCCAGCCTGCTGCAGTGAGCCGTCTATGTGACCCAAAATGGTATCACCTTCCTCACGAATCGGGCTAGCAGGACAAGTGATTAACGGGCATCACAGATGCTCTGAGATATAAGTATGCAGTCGCCGCCGTATTTTTCCCCGTTCGGTATTCTCCTTGGCTTTGCTGGCTTTGCGCTGCAGTTGCCTGAGCTTCTGGCGATCAAGGGTAGGGGCCAGNTGGAGGAGGGATTCAATGACGTACGCGTCTGCTTCCAACACGTTCTCTGCCCAGATTTCCGCCGGAGTGAGTTTTGACTGCGACGGAGCTGGNGCCTCCAGNGCCTGTAGTTGCCTTTCAATAGCGGGTTGATTGATGNCCCGCATCAGTNTNCCAATAAATTGCAANTGCCGGCGACGGGCAAGGTGGCTTTTCGGNAGGCGATGGAATTCGTCAATTGCCTCAANAAGTGCTTCCGGAAGTTCGAGTGTCTNGAGTTGTCTGGTGGCTAGCCGGGCCAGCCGTTCCCCCAGTGCTTGTTGGGCGTGCGCGGTTCGTTTGAGTTCTGACTTACTTGGCTCGGCCTTCTGGCTTGTGTCTTTCTCGATCATGATTCAAAGATAAAAGCTTTGGGCGAGCCCCAGGAATGCAAAGAATCCGATNGTGTCAGTGANTGTAGTCAATGCAACCGAACCAGCCAGGGCTGGGTCAATATCCAGCCGTTTCAGAANAAGGGGCAAATAAGCGCCAGCCAGCGCCGCAGTGACCAGATTGATCATCATTGCAGCAGCAATGATGTAGCTCAGCTGTAAGTCCTGGTACCAAAGGAATGCAACAACTGAAATAACCAGCGCCCACAGCGCGCCGTTTATCCCAGCAACGCCCAGTTCCCTCGCCAGAAGCCAACGAGAATTTGCGGAGCTGATGTGTCCAAGTGCCAACCCGCGGATCACGAGAGTTAACGTCTGTGTTCCGGCGACGCCACCCATATTTGCGACGATGGGCAGGAGTACCGCCAGGTACACGACCTGATCAAGTGTGTCCTGAAAAAGGAAAATAACCAGCGAAGCGAGAACCGCGGTGAAGAGNTTNACACCGAGCCATAAGGCGCGTCTTCTGGCTGTTTTCAACACNGGTGCGAAGGTGTCATCCTCTTCGTCCAGGCCGGCCATACTCATCAGGGAATGCTCGCTGCTGTCCCGGATCACGTCTACCACATCGTCAATTGTGATCCTTCCCAGCAACTTGCCGTCATGCCCAACGACAGGTGCCGAAACCCAATCATGTTGTTCGAACAATTGCGCAACCTGAGTGGCCTCCATATCGACCGGTATCGCCTCGACCTCGGAATGCATGACNTCCCNTACTGAGGTGTTCGGATCTGATACCAAGATTTCGCGCAAAGGCAGAATTCCACGAAATTCATCTTCCCGATTAACGACTAAGATATTGTCAGTCATTTCCGGAATCGAGTCGTGTCGTCGTAAATAGCGAAGAACCAGTTCAACAGTGTGATTTCGCCTTACCGTTATGGTATCCAGGCTCATCAGACCGCCTGCGGTGTCCTCGTCGTAAAAAAGAATTGTCTCAANNCGNNGGCGATCTTGCTGGTCCATTGCCNGTAGGACTTCTGTTGCGAGCTGCTGTGGAAGCTGCTGCAGNATATCAGCAAGGTCGTCATCTTCCAGTCCTACCGTGAGCTCGGCAACCTCTTCTGCGTTCAATTCGCTCAGTATGTCATTTTGCAGATCTTCATGGAGGTACTGGATGACCTCACCTTCCGCATCCTTATCGATGAGCTGCCAGAGTACTCGTCGCTTTTTTGGAGGCGACGATTCAAGAAGGTGCGCAATTCCTGCCGTAGGCAGGGTTTTGATCATCTGTCGAACCTGGTAGAGCGATCCACTGTCGATCGCTTGATTCAGCTCAAGCACACGATCTTTTTGGAATTTCGATTCGTTGAGCTGGGGCATGTCTCACTCCATGGACCATCAGGCGGCCATTGCCCAGATACCGATCTTAATTTCGCGGATCCATCACCTGATCAGGTAATTACGGGACCAGGATAGGAAGGTTCCCAAGCCTTCAATGTTACCGCTATTTTAGTTTTTTTAGAATGATCGTGTGAAAAAAGACATCGCTTCCAGAACCGATTTAATCAGTCTCACCGAATCGGTCATTGACCAAGTCAGCAATCGCCTTTAACGACTCTTGCTCGTCGAATCCGTCTGCCTGTACGGTTAGTGTGGTGCCCTTTACCGCGGCCAGCATCATAAGGGAAAGAATACTCTTACCGTCAACCATTTTTTCATGACCGATCTGAATGTCGCTTGCGAACTTTGAACAAATACTGGCCAGTTTGGAAGCCGCCCTNGCGTGCAGTCCNGCTTTGTTAATGATTNTCACTTTCGTTTCGAGCATTGAGGGCTCACTTTCCNAGCTCGCGGTGTCTTACCTGAACATTNGCGAGTTTTTCAGCGAACGCCTGTGAAAGGCGCTCGCACAAATACACTGATCGGTGCTGACCACCGGTGCANCCCACGGCTATGGTGATATAGCTGCGGTTGTTCGCTTCAAAGNTGGGCAACCATTTAACTAGGAAATAAGAAATATCCGCCAGCATCTCCGTGACNTCGGCATCAGCTCCGAGAAAATCNGCGACCGGCTTATCAAGGCCCGTTAACGACCTCAGAGAGGCATCCCAATAAGGGTTAGGCAAGCAGCGGACGTCGTAAACAATGTCCGCATCCACTGGGACCCCATGTTTAAAGCCAAAGGATTGGAACAGCAGGGCTGTGGCGCTGCTTTGGTTACCTAAAAACTGCTCTTTCACGGTCTGACGAAGAGTTTGTAATGACATGTTGCTGGTGTCGATAGTCAGGCTTGCCAGCAGAGAAATGTGCTCGAGCAGATCTGACTCGAAATTGATNGCTTCTCTAAGACCAATAGTTTCGGTGGAAAGAGGGTGCTTGCGGCGGCTTTCATTGAACCTGCGNAACAATGTCTGGCTGTTGGCATCCAGAAATAAAATTTGCGTTGATATTTGGGTGTTCTTCAGTNCTGTGAGTATTTCAGGAACTTTCTCCAGGTCTTCAGAGACATTCCGGGCATCTATAGAAACGGCCACCAGAGGCAAATCNTTGCCATCTTCGCTGATGCGGTTTGCTAATGCTGGCAGCAAACTCGCCGGAAGGTTATCGATGCAATAGTATCCGTGATCTTCGAGCACGTGGAGAACGGTGCTCTTGCCTGAGCCGGATCTACCGCTGATTATCGTGAGTTTCATAGTGGTAATTTCAGTTGATCAATTTTATTGGCTAGTAAGTCACAGCAATGTTGTATAGATCTTGGTCGCTCAGTGTTTGTCGTAAGGTAAAACAAAGATCCTGATCGCTCAGCAACTCTGCGAGCTTTGCCAGTGCGGTTATGTGTTCATCTGACTTCTGCTCCGGAACGATGAGGACGAAAAGTATGTCAACCGGTTTTCCGTCAATAGCATCGTATTCTGTCGGCTTCTCCAGCGTTATCAGTGATCCTATGATTTCNGTGCAATTTNCGACTCGGCAATGCGGAATTGCAATGCCGTTGCCAAGCCCAGTGCTACCTAGTTGTTCTCTGGCCATAAGCGAGTCGTACATTGGCTCAGGCTCGAGTTCCTTGAATTGATCGCTGATTAGCTCGCTGATATTCGCGAGGATCCGCCGCTTGCTGCGCCAGGGAACCTGACAGAAGCAACGCTGGGGTAAAAGTATGTCTTCAAGTTGCATGTTTCAACTATTTGAATCGGCCAGGTGTTAGCTTTTGAAAATAAGAGTTTTCAGTCCGAAAGTCTTTTTCTCTCGTTAGACGGAGGAATAGACAGTGATTCNCGATATTTGGCAATCGTGCGCCGGGCCNCGTTAATACCTTTTTCCTGAAGTAGTTCCGTGATTTTGCTGTCACTCAGTGGTTTTCGTTTATTTTCCGCAGCAATGAGCTTTTTGATGATTGCCCGAATTGCGGTTGAAGAGCATTCACCACCGCCTTTGGTAGAGACGTGGCTTGAGAAAAAATATTTGAGCTCGAAAATTCCTCTCGGCGTGTACATATATTTTTGCGTTGTTACCCGAGATATTGTCGATTCATGCATGCTGACGGCCTCGGCAATATCGTGCAATACCAGCGGTTTCATGGCTTCATCACCATATTCCAAAAAACCTTTCTGATGCTCGATTATGCGAGTCGCCACTTTCATCAGGGTTTCATTCCGGCTCTGCAGGCTTTTCAAAAACCAGCGGGCTTCCTGTAAATTATCGCGCAGGAAGTTGTTGTCAGAGCTCGTATCAGCGCGTTTNACCAGCGAGGCGTAGTTGCTGTTTATACGTATTTTTGGCGCTGTTTCAGGGTTGAGTTCTACTTTCCATTTTCCTGAATCGGCATCCTTAGTGACGATGACATCGGGAACCACATAGTCTGTGGATTCAGGGGCGATATTCGCGCCAGGTCTTGGATCAAGATTCTCGATCACGGCAATAGTCTCTGCGAGCTCTGCCTCTTTGAGCTTCGTCTTTCGCATCAACAGGGCATAGTCGCGATGTCCAAGTAGTTCGATGTATTCACGAACGATCAGTTTGGCATTTTCGATAAGTTTGGGCTGATCGTGTTCCCCTAAGTGGTTGAGCTGAATCAGCAGACATTCAGAAAGGTTCCGGTATCCGACCCCGATGGGGTCAAATTGCTGAATACGGTGAAGAACCGCCACCACTTCATCAAGCTCTATTTCCAGCGCGGGGTCGAAACCAGTCANTATGGATTCNAGNTCGNNNGTAAGCCAGCCATTGGGGTCTATGGCGTCTATAATCGCTATCGCGATCGCCTCGTCAGATTCTGACATCGGCGTCAGGTTCAGCTGCCAGAGCAGGTGATCCTGGAGTGTCTCTTCTGCAGAGTTGCGCGATTCATAATCAAAGTCATCTGCCTCAAAATTCTGGCTGGGGTGTGGCGAACTGGTGTATACGTCATCCCAATTGCTGTCTACCTCCAAGTCTTTTGGAATCTCGCTCTGCCAGTATTCTTCGTCCGGATTGTCGAGGGTTTTGTTGTCTGCGCTATCAGCTGCCTGAGAGGCAGATTCGGTGTCTGCGTCAGTGTCTGTGGCTTGGTTCTCGTCCTCCTCTATCCCCTCGATTAGTTCAAGCATAGGATTGGATTCAAGCGCNTGATGAATCTCTTGCTGAAGATCTAGTGTGGACAGCTGAAGTAATTTAATCGCTTGCTGCAGCTGTGGCGTCATCGCCAGTTGCTGGCCTAGCTTAAGTTGAAGCGATAATTTCATTAGCTACACTGCGCTCGTCGCCGCCCGGCAGGAGTGGGGTTTGTGATAAAAGTTTGCAATGTTTGCAGAGTTCCGATTATAGCAAGAACCATGCCTGTCTTGCATAGCTCGCCACACAAATAAAGTGCGCTGNACCAGAACAGGGGATTACACCGTCGAAGTNGGGAGCAAGCTGGAAAGAGAGTCGAAGTGAGCTAAATCTTGAATTGCGAACCAAGGTACACGCTTCTGACTTTTTCGTTACTCAGAATCGCGCTGGCGTCCCCATCAGCTATGAGGCGACCTTCACTCACGATATATGCCTTTTCACAAATATCGAGTGTTTCCCGAACATTNTGATCAGTCAGAAGNATTCCGATGCCGCGNTCTTTCAGTTGATTGATAATTGTCTTGATGTCGCTTACTGAGATCGGATCAACACCCGCGAACGGTTCATCTAGCAGGATGAACTTTGGGTCCGTTGCCANTGTTCTGGCAATTTCAGTGCGTCTACGCTCGCCGCCGGACAGACTCATGCCTTTGCTGTTCCTGATATGAACGATGCTGAATTCCTCAAGCAGCTGNTCAAGTTTTTTCTCCCTTTCTTNCCGGGTGAGTTCCTGTCGAGCCTGTAAAATCGCCAGAACGTTTTCTTCGACGGTTANATTGCGAAAAATCGAAGACTCCTGTGGGAGATACGATAGCCCATGTCGGGCTCGATCATGTATCGCAAGTTTGGTCATGTCCTTCTGATTGAGTAGGACTCTGCCGCTGTCTGCTTGAATCAAACCAACGATCATGTAGAAACAGGTGGTTTTTCCGGCGCCATTAGGACCGAGCAAGCCGACAATNTGGCTCTGGCTGATCTCGATAGAGACATCCTTAACCACATCTCTACCTTTGAAGTTTTTTGCGAGGTTGTGCGCGCTTAACATGATGGGTTACATGCCATTCTGAGAGGTCAGTGCTCCTTGGCAGGGACCCACCGCTTCTCTCACCAAGTCTCGCTCGGTAACGTAGATAATTGAAGCGCAGTTCATGGTAGAACTTGGTGATTTGATGAATGCATTGCCGATCATTTCGACGATCGTGTCCTCAGTCAATTCGTCATTATAAAAGATGAGGGTATCACTTTTGCCTGTCACCGGCTCAGCGCTGCTTTCACTTGCCTGAGTATATCTGACNGGTGTGCCGAGTACGGTAACTCGCAACAATTCCTGAGTGTCGAGCGTGTATTCGAAAATGGCNGAATTGCCGGAAATATTGATGAAGTCCTGGGAGATTCTGACATTATCTCGCATCCTGAGTATCCGGCGATCGTTCTCAATAGTGACAAGCAGCTCGCCATCGGCGCTCCAGTTGACCGGACTCTGGCTTTGGGCNGCCATCAGCATTCCCGGGAGCATNANCACGGCCGAGAAGATCGAATGAAGTAGGTTGGGCGNGAGACTANTGTTCGGAGGCAGCATTATTTCCCTGTGACGCGTAGTGTCCGGAGTTTTCCGAATGAAAGTTAATTTCATCACGATTCAAATCAGCGAACATTCCCCGTCCTATGTGGGTTATGCTGGCTGTTACCATGTGTACTGTGTCTTGGGTCTCCAGGGTCTCCTGATTAGGGTCTATGCCGAGCCGTTGAGTTGACAGCACAGTGGNGTTGCCATACGCATCAAGGCGATGGANCTCGACGTCCCCGGAGAGCTGGATGGTTTCCATCAGCCTGGCAGAACCCGCAGTATTGCCGCCGATGAGGCCTAACTCGGCAACGATATTCCATGTAGATNTTCCGTTCTTAAAAAAGCGGACGAGCGGTTCCTCAAGAAGTGAAGACTGGTCTTTCAAGTGAAATTGCCTTATTGCACGAAGCGTGTAGTCCACTTCGCCATTNTCATTGTAAAAAACGGTATTGATTCCTTCACTGTAGCCATCAATCGCAAGCTCTGGCGACGCGCTGTACTCTCCTGTTTTCTCCCCTGTCTGAGTCAGATCGGGAGAAAAATAAAAGAGCACACCAGNNANGCCGATAATCGTCAGATAGGTAAAAGGTCGATGCATAGCTCGAGATGTCGTCACTCTAAGTAGTTAGGTTATCATGAAACGGACTTCGAACGCCTAGATGGAACCAGTGCTGCGGGAGAAGAAATTCAGGCGAGATAGTCTGCCTCGCTACCCCGCGCCTCAAGCAGGAAGTCGCAGATCTCTCTGACGGCCCCCCCGCCCGCGGGAAAATCAGCAACGGCAGCCACACTTTCGGTAACAAACGGGTGTCCTAAGGGCACTGAGAAACTCAATCCAACCTGCTTCAGAACAGGCCAGTCTGGGAGATCGTCTCCGACAGCAGCTACCCGCCGCAAATCAAAATTTTGCGCGGCGAGGATCGAATTTAAAGCCGCAGCTTTGTCTGTCTGTCCCTGAAGAACCAGTGTAATCCCCAGATCTCGGCAACGGTTTTCCACGATAGTAGAAGTCCTACCGGTGATGATGCCGACCTGCACGCCAGTTCTTAAAAGCATTTTGATTCCGTGACCATCCAATGAGCTGAATGCTTTAAGCTCCTCTCCTGAACTGGAGAACAGCAGTTTACCGTCCGTAAGCACTCCATCAACGTCCAGTAATAAGACTGAAATCTGGGAGGCGAGGGCTCGGATTTTGTCTTCTTCTGTATTGAATCTCATGCGGGCAGGTTCGGGAAAAAGTGTGGTCAGACAACGTTAGCTTGGAGCAAATCATGCATTTTCAGAATACCTGAGAGTCTGTGATCTGAATCGGTAACTATAAGAACATAGACCTGAGATTTTTGCATGATATTAGCGGCTTCTGCTGCGAGGGCGCTGGTGGTAATGTATTTAAATTCTGGCGACATGACGTCTGAGACTCTGGTAGTGCGAAGATCCTTACCTGCATCCAGACAGCGTCGCAGATCCCCGTCGGTAAAGACGCCGATACATGCCTCTCTATTTACTACGGTGGTCATCCCGAAACCCTTCCGACTCATTTCGACGAGTGCGTCAGCCAGGCTCATATCGGAAGTGACTCTGGGTATTGAGTCTCCGCTGTGCATGACGTCCTCTACTTTTACGAGTAGCTTCCGGCCCAGCCTTCCGCCAGGGTGCGAAATGGCGAAATCATCCTCCGTGAACCCCCGAGCTTCGAGAAGAGCCATTGTCAACGCATCGCCCATCACCAAAGCGGCTGTTGTGCTTGAAGTTGGCGCCAGCCCCAGCGGGCAGGCTTCCTCTTTCACGCCAACGTCAATGACATAACGACATTCGTGTGCCAGCGGTGACTCTGTTGCACCGGTGAGACCGATCAATGGAATGCCTTTGCGCTTCAGGACAGGCAGAAGGTTGATGATTTCTTCGGTGGTACCGGAATTTGAGATTGCCACCACAACGTCTTGCTCGGTGATCATTCCCAAATCTCCGTGACCCGCTTCTGCCGGATGAACGAANACAGCNGGTGTGCCTGTGCTGGCTAGGGTCGCTGCGATCTTACGGCCGATATGTCCGGATTTGCCGATACCCAGNACTGCTACCCGGCCTCNACTGGCCATGATGAGTTCACAGGCACCCTCAAATTCAGAGTCAATCCGAGTTTTTAACTCCAGAATTGATTGGCCCTCAATTTCAATGGTCCGCAGGGCGCTGGAGCGCAGTTTACTGTCTGTGGTCATATAATTTGTGATTACCGCGCCTGGCGTCTTAGAAACCGGCGGTACGCTGAACCTGANTAACCATCACGGTAAACCAGCCGCAGTAAATTAACAATAACAAGGCCCCGCTGAATCTGCCGATCCTGTGGTTGCCCTTTACGCTACGATAGCAAAGATAAGCCAGCAGAAGCGTGAGGATAAGCACGCTAATAAAGTCTCGGTAAAAAAGTTCTTTTTCAATGCTNCCCGAGCTAAGCAGCCCNGGGAAGGGCAGGACGACAAGCAGGTTCAGGATGTTGGAACCTACAATATTTCCGATGGCGAGATCATGATGTCCTTTCAANACGCAGGTGATAGACGCAGCTAACTCAGGCAGGCTTGTCCCAAGAGCGATGACGGTAAGCCCGACAACAGCAGTGGAGACTTCGAGCGTCAGCGCAACCGAGCTGGCAGCATAAACGAGTGCTTCGGCGCCAAGAATGAGAAGGGCCAGACCTAAAGTCAGNTAAGCCGCGGCTTGCCAGTTGNGTAATTCCTCAGCCTGCTGAATTTCGCCATCTTCCNGGCGCACCGGGTTGCGAAACAANCTGTAGCCAAGATAGGCGGTGATCAGCATCAGTACTATGGCATCGAAGAATCCCACATATAGATCGGACAGCATGGCACCCGTTGCCAGTGTCACCAGCAGGAGCGCTGGTATTTCCTTGTGGATGAGTGATTNAGCGGGCTTCAGAGGTCTCACTATGGCCGCAATCCCCAATGCAAGNCCTATATTGAAGAGATTTGAGCCGAGCGCGTTGCCGATGGCGAGTTTGGGCTTGCCTTCCCACGCTGAGAATGCGGAAGAAAAAATCTCTGGAGCAGAGGTTCCAAAGGCAACAATCGTGAGCCCAATCATCAATTGAGGGACACCCAGATTGTGAGCCAGACCTGATGCGCCAAGGACAAATTTGTCCGCACCCCAGATCAGACCGATGAAGCCAAGAACGATAATAGCCGTTTCTACGAGCATAAGACGAGCGGGAGTGGGGGTTCGACCGGAAAATAGAGGCCGTCAATTAGAAGGCGGTTTCCTGTGCTTTGCAAGTAATAATTTATTGGCCTGTCTAAATCGGTTAAGCTTGCGTTATTCCTACGACTGGATCAGCTTTTCAATGCGGGCGACACGCGCTTAGGGGCTTGTTCAAGTCGGCAGGTCCAGTTCTGTTGATGTTCAATTAAAATCAACGAACCGAGATTGGTCTGAAAAGAGTGGCGAATACTGAGGGTTAAGCGAATGAACTTACTGAAAAAAATGTTGGCTGCGGTATGTTTCTCGGGGCTGCTGGGGACGGCCGCTTACAGTCAAGAAATGACTGCTGTGGAGACAGCTGAACTCGGAGTCCAGACGCTCCTGCAGACTGTCGTTGAATCGAAAGAATTCTTTCTGAGCGACAGGGAGCAATATTTCAGTGCGATCGAAATGGTGCTGTCATCCTTTGTCGATTTTGAAGCCGTGGCTGGCGTGGTCATGAGTCGATATGCGTCAGAGGCGACAGACCAGCAAACCGAACGATTTGCAGGCATTCTTCGGACAACACTAACTCGCTTTTATGGAGCCTCTCTAGTCTCTTACAACGGTGAGGAGCTGGTTTTTTTGCCACCAAGCAACCCTGACGCTGATCCGCGAGCGGACACCGTCGTCGTGATGGAACTGCAGGGAGATGCAGCTTTAAGATTACAGTATCAGATGTTTCTGAATACGAACAACGAGTGGAAACTCAAGAATTTAAGTCTGGCCGGTATCAACCTTGGCCGGCAGTACTATACCCAGTTCGCAGCGCTGATGGCACAGAACAACAATGACATCGATGCAGTCTTGGATAACTGGAAGTAGTCGCGCTTAAAGTAATTCATGGGAGGAAGTATGGAGTCTTCACAAATCGTGGCCTTGCTCGAAGTAGCATTCCCTGATTGCGAAATCTCGGTAGAAGGCGGCGACGGAAAGTTCACGGTGTCTGCCGTTGGTGACGCGTTTGATGGTCTCAACGCGGTAAAGCGCCAACAGGCCGTTTACGGTGTCCTGAATGAGCATATTAGCAGTGGAGCGATTCACGCGGTAACGATGCGCTTATCCACCCCCGCCGAGCAAGCCGCCTTGGCCTCACAGTAAGAATCTCCGGCTTGGAGTCAGCATGGATCGTCTTATCATTAACGGTGGCGTTCGCCTGTCGGGTGAAATAAGAATAGCAGGGGCCAAGAACTCTGCCTTACCTATACTCGCGGCTACGCTGTTGACCGACGATCTGGTGACAGTGTGCAATCTTCCTCATCTTTACGATATCACCACCATGCTTGAGTTGCTTGGGTGCATGGGCGTACAGCCGGTGATTGACGAAAAGCTTAACGTTGAGGTCGACAGCAGCACTATTGCTCACTTCAGCGCGCCGTATGAATTGGTCAAGACCATGCGGGCTTCGATACTAGTCCTTGGTCCCCTATTGACGCATCACGGCTGCGCAGAAGTGGCTTTACCCGGTGGGTGCGCTATTGGCAGTCGGCCCGTCAATCTCCATATCAGCGCTCTGGAGGCCATGGGAGCCAAAATCATTGTTGAAGATGGCTATATAAAAGCTAGTGTGGAAGGACGGCTCACGGGTAACCAGATATTCATGGATATGGTGACGGTGACCGGCACCGAAAATGTTATGATGGCTGCCACGCTCGCAAAAGGTAAAACTGTGATCGAAAATGCCGCCCGTGAACCCGAGGTGGTTGATCTGGCTAGCTGCCTGATTGAAATGGGTGCAAAGATCACCGGCCAGGGAACCGACACAATCACCATTGAGGGTGTCGAACGTCTGCACGGCTGTAAGTATTCTGTCATGCCTGACCGTATCGAAACGGGGACCTATCTGATCGCTGCTGCTGCGACCAGAGGCAACATCAAAGTTAAAGATACGCGTCCTGATATTTTGGATTCTGTGTTAAGTAAACTGGAACAAGCCGGAGCAAAGATCAAGGTTGGGCCAGACTGGATCGCGCTTGATATGCATGGTGAAAGGCCGAAGTCAGTCTCATTAAGGACCGCACCTTATCCGGCTTTTCCAACCGACATGCAGGCTCAGTTTACGGCGCTGAACTGTATTGCGGAAGGAACTGGTGCTATCACTGAAACCGTGTTCGAAAATCGGTTCATGCATGTGCACGAAATGAACAGGATGGGTGCTTCGATCAAAGTAGAAGGTAATACAGTTATTGTTGAAGGAGTCGAAGCGCTGTTCGGAGCACCTGTCATGGCGACCGATTTAAGGGCATCTGCCAGCTTAATTATCGCTGGCCTTGTGTCTGAACACGAGACGAGCGTTGATCGGATTTACCACATCGATCGAGGCTATGAGTGCATCGAGGAAAAACTGCAGTTGCTCGGTGCGCGTATACGACGTGTGCCTGCATAGCTAAGTGGACATGAACGATTCTAAGTTGATCATTGCGTTGACTAAAGGGCGAATACTTCAGGAGACGCTGCCATTGCTTTTGATGGCAGGTATTGAGCCTCTGGAGGACGTCACAACAAGCAGGAAGTTGCTATTCGAAACTGGTGAACCCGGCGTACAGCTTCTGATTATGCGCGGGTCTGATGTGCCGACCTATGTCAGGTTCGGAAGCGCAGATATGGGAATTGCGGGTAAGGACCTCATTCTTGAGGGCGGTAGTGAAGGCTTCTACGAGCCTCTGGACCTTAATATTGCCCGGTGCAAGATGATGACTGCCGTGCCGTCACAGTCTCGAGAAATCTCAGGCAGGCTTCGGGTCGCGACGAAGTTTACCAATATTGCCAAACAATTCTATGCTGAGCGGGGCCAGCAAGTTGAATTAATTAAGCTAAGCGGGGCTCTGGAGTTAGCGCCCTCCTTGGGATTGGCTGACGCGATTGTCGATATTGTCGATACGGGCAAGACGCTCAAAGCAAACGGACTGGTTCCTCAGGACACAATCGCGGATATTTCATCTCGGGTAATAGTCAACAAGGCCGCAATGAAGATTAAAACCGCACTGATTCAGAAAGTGCTGGCAAACTTGGTTGAAGCGGTAGAGATTGGTATCGCGGACTCCGCAGGGCGATAGCGTCGAACAGGGCCAAAGCGATCAGTATGTCTTCTTTTTCAGATAGTATCAGTCAGCTGTCAACTAACAGTGCGGACTTCGAGAAACAGCTTGATTCTGCACTTGATCGAAGGATGCTTGTTGCTGACGAGGTCAACAAAGCTGTCTCGAACATCATTGGACGAGTTCGCTCAGAGGGCGATAGGGCGGTTCTTGATTACACCAATCAATTCGACGGTCTTGGCGCGACTTCTTCGGCTGATCTCATTGTTACAACAGAACAACTTCAGGTTGCCCTTGCGCGCGTGAATAAAAATCAGCGCTCGGCACTGACGCATGCTGCCGAGCGGATTCGAAGATATCACGAAAAGCAAAAACAGTCGTCTTGGCGGTATGAGGAAGCGGATGGGTCGGTCTACGGCCAAAAAGTCAGTCCGCTCTCGAGAGTTGGGGTGTATGTTCCCGGCGGCAAGGCTAATTATCCCTCTTCGATGCTGATGCTTGCGATTCCCGCGAAAGTCGCAGGCGTGGAAGAAATCGTGGCTACTGTACCGACACCCTATGGTGATGAGGGGAACTTAGTTTTCGCAGCTGCGGCACTCGCCGGTGTGAATAAAGTCTTCACGGTGGGTGGTGCGCAAGCGATTGCTGCTCTGACTTATGGAACGGAAACAATCCCTCGTGTAGATAAGATCACCGGGCCGGGTAATATTTATGTCACCGTGGCCAAAAAACAGGTCTATGGAGAGGTTGGTATCGATATGATTGCTGGCCCTTCTGAATTAACCGTAATCTGCGACGGATTAACCGATCCGGACTGGGTTGCCATGGATCTTTTTTCGCAGGCGGAGCATGATGAACAGGCGCAATCTATACTGATAACGACAGAATCCGAATTTCTGAAGCAGGTNAAGAGCAGTATCGATAAACTGCTTCCACGGATGGAGCGACGCAAGATTATCGAGGCATCGCTGCGCGACCGTGGGCTGCTGATTCTTGCAGAGGACCTTGGCGCAGCTGCCTGGGCCAGCAATCTGATTGCCCCGGAGCATCTCGAGGTATCGGTGGAAGATCCCGAACACGTTCTTGGGATGATCNAAAACGCTGGGGCTATATTTCTTGGCCGCTACACTGCAGAGGCTCTGGGCGATTATTGCGCCGGACCCAGCCACGTGTTACCGACCTCCGGGACTGCTCGGTTCTTTTCCGCGCTGGGGGTGTACGACTTTCAGAAACGNTCATCAATCGTCAACTGTTCTGCGCAGGGGGCGAACAGCCTGGCCGCAACTGCCAGTGAGCTGGCGCGNAACGAGCAATTACAGGCTCATGCCCTGTCTGCAGAATACCGTCTTAATTCTGAATTGGATTAAAGCAGTTCGAACGATCTTAGGCCTCTTTGGGTTCGATGACCACAGCCTGCCCAAAACCCAGAATTGTTGGGAGTTCAAACAGCTTACCCTCTCGAAAGATTTCAATCATGAGTGTTTCGCCCGGTTTGGCGTTGCGTATCTCCCGCATGATATTCTGACCGCTGCTGACTGGGGTGTTTCTGACCCGCGTGATGACGTCTCCNGGCATGATGCCTGCACGCTCCGCGGCACCGCCAGGGTCCACACTCTCAATCAACATTCCTCGTACGCTGTCAACGCCGAAAAACAGTTGGCTCGATTGCGCGGTCAACGCTTCACCGGTGATGACACCAAGATACCCTGAATTGTGTGCGATGGCCTCAGCGACCATTTTATTCATCGCGTCAATCGCGATGTTTGCAGGAGTAGCGAAGCCGATACCCTCGAAGCTTCCAGATTCTGATAATATTGACGAGTTTATGCCGACTAGCATGCCTTCTCGATCGATGAGAGCGCCCCCAGAGTTTCCGGGATTAATCGCTGCGTCAGTCTGAATGAATCCCTGACTGCTGTCGGGTTCGCTGCTCAAGGCGCTGACAATTCCCTGAGATACAGATTGTCCGATGTTTCTCCGCGGGTACCCAATTGCGAAAACAACGTTTCCTACCTGAAGATTTGAGTTGTCTCCTATGACAATAGGAGTCAGGTTGTCCATATTGATATGCAAGACTGCCAAATCATTTTCAGAGTCATAGGCAATTACGGTAGCCGGTGTGCGTCGCCCGTCGTGCAGAGTAACCTCGGTGTCAAACGCGTCGAACAGGGTATCTACCACATGAAGATTAGTAAGGATAAAGCCTTGTTTGCTGATAATGATGCCAGACCCAAGACTGGCGCTCTCGCCCAAATAAATATTGAGCTGATCATCTGCAGCCCGCTCAACGGATTCGATATTTACGCTGGTGGCACTGATGCTCACAACTGAAGGGGCTGCGCGTGAGATGACCTCGGCGAATCCGGGAGGTGTAGCGTCTATTCGCTCCAGACTAAATGCGGCGAGTTGATCGGACGCTTGCTGTAACTGTTGATTCTGCAAATACAAAAAGGCGGTCAACAAGCCACAGGCGACGGGCCAACCGAAGAACTTTACTGTCTCGAGGATTTTTTGCATGAACGGCTGGCGCTTTTGATGTTTTGAGCTGTGCTAAGATTGGTGCAGCGTTCAATATACAGCCATGTAGAGGCACATTCCAATGACTATGCAGCGTGAGCGGCTTGAGGCAGAGCTCAACAAGCTTTTGCAGCCCCAGCGATTTCGAGATTATTGTCCGAATGGACTGCAGGTGGAGGGCGGTATTGAAATCAGCAGACTGGTGACCGGCGTGACCGCGAGTGAAGCGCTGATCGACCGGGCTATCGAGCTTAATGCCGATTGTCTGCTGGTGCACCACGGATACTTCTGGCGCGGAGAAAACCAGGCAATCACAGGAATCAGAAGAAATCGCTTGCGCAAATTGTTGCTAAATCACATAAATCTGTTTGCTTACCATCTGCCTTTAGATGTCCACGAGGAGTTCGGCAATAATGCGCAGTTGGGAAATTTACTTGGCCTGGCCACTGAAGAAGTTATCGGTCGTCCGGGTGATGTGGCTATCGTGGCAATTGGTCGGCTTGAACAGCCAATGAATCTTAGAGAGCTTCAAACGAGAGTAGAGGATGCTCTGAACAGAAAACCGACCGTCGTCGGTGATCCGCTTGCTCAGATTCATCGAGTTGCCTGGTGTACCGGAGCAGCGCAATCCTTCTTTGACCTCGCTATTGAAGCAGGGGTAGACGCCTTCATTACGGGTGAAATTTCAGAGCCGTCTGCACATCTGGCAAGAGAGTCGGGTGTTGCTTTTGTCTCTGCGGGTCACCATGCTACCGAGCGCTATGGTGTTCAGGCGGTCGGAGAGTTTCTTGCCCGGGAGTTTGACCTTCAGCATCATTTTGTCGACATTGAGAATCCGGCCTAGGCATTGTCGAGTCACTCCAGGATCGGGTGTAGACAGACCGAAAGAAAGAAAGGGTAAGGTATGCGGCGTGTTGTGCGACTGCTATTTTGACTGGGACTGAGTGATGTCTTCGTCATTGACCGGAACACTCTTATCCAGCCCGAAATCTTCTGAGAGGGCGCCTTTCTGGTCCGGACTCTGTTTGGCAGCATAGTCCCTTGGTGGAGCGAGTGGGCTCGCTTCTTCCGGAATATTCGCGGTTTCGAAAACTGCGTCAGATTCGGCCGGCAGCAATTTGCTGGCAACCTCACCAGGGCATAAATCTTGCGCGCCGCTTGCAAGATGTTGATATACGTCGCGATAGCTTTCCGTCATGTGCTGAACCAGTTCAGCGGTCATACTAAAATGATCGCTCACACTATCACGGTATTCAGAGTGGCTGTCCTTCAGTTTTCGAATCTGCTCTTCCAGGTGTTTGACTTTCGACGGGCTGACTTCTAGGCGGCCTGCAATCAGTAGCCCGATAACCGTGCCCAGCGCAAATGCGCCAATACTTATCAACCAGATCAAGAGAAGCTCCTGCTTTCAGACTACTCCTAGGTGAGTAAGTATACATGAATTATCGGCCATACTCCTGTTCAATATCCTCCAAAAAGTAACGATACCCTCGCTGGAGCATTTGGAAAAGTGGTTCAGCTCACCTAGAATGCGCCGGCGGGTTGGGAGTGCGCGGTCGACAACTGGTTTGACTCTTGTGAACGGTTATACACTCGGGAAAGTCATATGACGCCGACAGAACGCTATCAGGCTGACGTCGCCAGCGGAAAGGTTACGCGAGATCCAGAGCAGACCCGGGTAATCGGACATCTGACTGATTTGTGCCGTGGATTGCAGGAAAAGGCGAAGCCTGTTCACGAGACGTGGTTGCAACGTCTGATTTACGCAGTGCGTAAAAAAGTAACTGCTCCTGTGCCTTTGCAGGGTATTTATCTCTGGGGTGGGGTCGGTCGGGGGAAAACTTATCTGATGGATTTGTTTTTTGCTAGCGTTGAAGATTCGTCAAAACTTAGAACCCACTTCCACCGATTTATGCAGGATGTCCACGGTCGTCTGGTGGCTCTTCAGGGTATTACCGACCCGTTGGAGGCTATCGCAGATGAACTTGCCGAGCGTGCAACCCTGATTTGTTTCGATGAATTTTATGTGTCGGACATCGGAGATGCCATGTTGCTGGGCGGACTGCTGAAGGCACTTCTTGATCGCGATGTCGTGCTTGTCGCGACTTCGAATGTGCCTCCTCACGAGTTATACGAGAATGGTTTGCAACGAGAGAAGTTTTTACCGGCAATTGCGGCCATTGAGCATCACTGTAAGGTAGTCAACGTTGACTCGGCCAGAGATTATAGGTTGGAGCGTTTGAGCGCGACTGAGCTCTATCTTTTTCCTCTGAGTCAGGCCGTTGAAGAGCAGCTCCGCGCGAGCTTTTTCGAACTGGCCAGCGACACGGCGTCAATCACCGAAAACGGAATGCTCATTCTGCTCGGTCGTGAGTTAAAAACCATTCTCCTGGCAGAAGACCAGGTCTGGTTCTTGTTTGAAGAGCTTTGTGGCGGTCCGAGAAGCGCTTTTGATTATGTGGAACTGGCGAAACTATATCGGACGGTGTTTCTTAGCGGTGTCCCTGTGCTGGCTGAAGAGGCTAACGACAGTGCTCGCAGATTCATCAGTCTGGTGGATGAGCTCTATGACCGTCGTGTTCGGTTGATTATGGCGGCCGAGGCTGACGTTCATCATCTTTACGACGGCCAGGGCTTGGCTTTCGAATTCGAGCGGACCCAATCTAGGCTCATGGAAATGCGATCTCGCGAGTACCTCGGACGGGAGCACCTTCTTTGAGGTCAAAGCGCCGTATGATCCGCCCCAGAGCCCTTACGAGGGGATGCGATATTTCCGGTACTTTGGCAGCAAATACCTTGAATCTTGATGGGCACTCCGGTAGCATTCGCGCTCCCAAACCAAAGCCCTTAGGTCGTGACATGAAGACTTTCAGTGCTAAACCCAATGAAGTAACCAAGAACTGGCTACTCATTGATGCCGAAGGCCAGACGCTTGGTCGAATGGCGACTGCCATCGCTACGCGATTGCGCGGCAAGCATAAAGCNGAGTANACACCGCANGTGGACACGGGTGACTACGTGGTCGTTATCAATGCTGACAAGGTTCAGGTAACTGGAAACAAAACAACTGACAAAATCTATCACGCCCACTCCGGTTTTCCAGGCGGTCTGAAATCCATACCTTTTAATAAGTTACGAGACCGCGCCCCGGANAGGGTAATTAAACTGGCCGTTAAGGGCATGCTACCGCGCAGCCCTCTGGGCAGAACNATGTTCAAGAAACTCAAGGTCTATGCNGGCTCAGAGCATCCGCACGGAGCTCAGCAGCCTCAAACTCTGCAACTCTAACAGGTTAATCAAACACCTATGGCTAGTACTCAATATTACGGAACGGGTCGTCGCAAGACCTCTACCGCCCGCGTCTTTCTGACAAGCGGCANCGGTCACATCACGGTCAATCGACGTTCACTGGATGGGTATTTCGGACGAGAAGTCGCCCGAATGATAGTACGGCAGCCTCTTGAATTGTTAGAAATGACAGAGCGCTTTGATATCACGGTCACNGTGCGCGGCGGCGGCAGTTTTGGCCAGGCCGGCGCCATTCGCCATGGCATCACANGGGCTCTGATGGANTATGACAATGAATTGCGACCGACGCTTCGCAAGGCGGGATTCGTTACTCGAGATGCACGGGAAGTTGAGCGCAAGAAGGTCGGCCTGCGGAAATCCCGGAAGAAACCACAGTTTTCCAAACGATAAACGGAAACATGCTGTCAAAAAACGTCAAACCCTTTGTGGATTTGGCGTTTTTTTTGGCAACGAAAAGTTAAAATATCTATTAAAAACAATAACTTAATAATTATCCCTAGCTGCAGCTCGCTTGATAAAAAAGTCGAAATTGACTAACATCTGTCTAAATTTTCCTGAACCCACAAAAATGGCCGGTTAACGACCCCTGTGCGGGTAGCGTTTGACCAGGGTAAACGGATCATTCACTTGCTTTTAGTAGGATCTCAAGGAGTTAATTGAAGTGACTGACGACAGTACTAATGCTGGCCGCAGACGTTTTCTGGCAGGCTCGACCGCAGCTGCGGGCGCTGCTGGTGTGGTTGGAGCGGCAGCGCCTTTCATCGGATCTTGGAATCCAAGCGCCAAAGCCCGTGCCGCCGGTGCACCAGTGCGAATCGATATTAGCCGACTCGCTGAGGGAGAGATGCTTGGCCCCATACCTGCTTGGAGAGGGCGTCCGATTTTTGTGGTAAAGCGAGGCGAAGAAGCGCTGTCAGCATTGAACGAAGATCCTGCAAGGTTAGCCGATCCTGAATCACTTGATCCTGAGCAACCGGGATACGCGCAAAATGAATATCGATCGCGCACTCCAGACGTGCTGGTTCTGGTCGGACTCTGCCCTCATCTTTTCTGCTCACCGACACCTCATGTTGAGCTACGGCCTCAGCCCTTCGATACCGATTGGCGCGGTGGCTTTTTCTGCCCATGTCATGGCTCACGCTTTGATTTGGCAGGGCGTGTCTACAGCGGGTCTCCTGCATCTAGAAACATGCAGGTACCACCTTATTCATTTGAATCAGAAAATATATTGGTAGTCGGTGTTGACGAGGAGACATCAGCATGAGCGATATAACTGGAACTGAAAGCCCTGGCGAGACTGGTCAAAGACCCGGTTGGTTGGTTGAGGTGCGAGATTGGGTTGACGCTCGCCTTCCCATCATGGATGCGTGGAAGAAGCATCTTTCTGAGTATTACGCGCCTAAAAACTTTAATTTCTGGTACTACTTTGGGGTACTTTCGATGCTGGTCCTGGTGATGCAGTTGCTCACTGGGATCTGGCTGACGATGAATTATACACCTTCGGCGGAAGCGGCTTTCGCGTCAGTTGAATATATCATGCGGGACGTGGACTTTGGCTGGCTCCTGCGCTACCTGCATTCAACGGGCGCCTCAGCATTCTTTTTCGTTGTTTATCTACACATGTTCCGCGGGCTCATGTATGGCTCGTATAAAAAACCTAGGGAATTGATCTGGGTCCTGGGAATGGCTATCTATCTGGTACTCATGGCCGAGGGATTTATGGGTTATGTACTGCCCTGGGGCCAGATGTCCTATTGGGGGGCAAACGTCATAGTTTCCCTGTTTGGCTCGATACCAGTCATTGGCGAGGACCTTTTGGTATGGATTCGTGGCGATTATTTAATCTCGGGGGCAACGCTTAATCGGTTCTTCGCACTGCATGTGGTTGCTCTGCCTATAGTACTCCTTGCGCTGGTGGTTCTGCATATCCTTGCGCTGCATGAGGTGGGTTCAAACAACCCTGACGGCATCAATATCAAGGATAGGAAAGGCCCTGATGGCGTTCCTGTGGATGGCGTGCCGTTCCACCCGTATTACACGCTTTATCACGACCTTCCTGGCGTGATTCTGTTTTTGTTCGTGTTCTGTGCAATTGTGTTCTTCGCTCCGGAAATGGGTGGGTATTTCCTGGAAGTTGCGAACTTCCAGGAGGCAGATTCATTGAAGACACCCGAACATGTACCGCCGGTTTGGTATTACACGCCGTTCTATTCAATGCTACGTGCGGTTACTGTGCCGCTATTCGGGGTCGATTCCAAATTTTGGGGCATGCTCGTCATGTTCGGTGCGATTGCTATTCTGTTTGTCGTGCCCTGGCTGGATAAAAGCCCGGTTCGCTCNATGCGTTACAAGGGCTGGTATAGCCGAATTGCTCTTTTNNCATTCGTTGTTGCATTTCTTATTCTCGGCGTACTCGGTACGCAGNCAGTGAGCCCNGCTAAGACGGNCCTTGCCCAGTTGATGACGGTGGTTTACTTCGCGTATTTTTTGGGGATGCCTTGGTANACGAGGAAGGAACAAACCACCACACCGCCAGCGCGGGTGACCGGTCGGTTTATTTCCGTTCCCCAGCTGGTCGGCTCTATCGTTCTGCTGGCGCTGCTGGTCGGATTACCACTGATGCTGGTTTCGGGCAGTGCAGAAGCTGCGTCTGCCGGGAGTCTAGACCTTGAACATGTTGAAACAGACTTTGATGATAAGCAATCTTTGCAACGTGGTTTTCGGACTTACATGAATTACTGCGCGAGCTGTCATGAACTTGGCTACGCACGTTATGAGCGAACAGCCGATGACCTCGGTATTCCGCATGACTTGGTCCTTGCGAACCTGGTATTTGATGACTCGCTTATCGGTGATCTCATTGAGAATGCTATGTCTGAAGACGATGCAAAATCCTGGTTCGGCGCAGCCCCGCCGGACCTGACTCTGGCTGGAAGAGTCCACAGTCCAGATTGGTTGTACACCTATCTTAAATCCTTTTACAACGACCCAAGCCGACCGCTGGGTGCTAACAACAAGATCTACGCCAACGTCGGTATGCCGAATGTGCTNCATGAGCTGCAGGGTGATGTCGAATGTGATAATCACGNGAGCGGGAATCCGCTTGATTGTAAGCTGCACCGCGTNGANGGCACGAGCTCTCTTAGCGAGCAGGAATTCGATAATCTTATCGCTGATCTCGTAAATTTTATGTATTACGTGGGCGAACCCGGCCGTGAAAATCGACAGGCGATCGGTATTTGGGTTTTGGCTTTTCTCGGATTGCTTTACATCCTGGCAGCGATGATGGGGCGGGAATTTTCGAAGGACTATCACTGATACGCTGCTGTTCCGCAGGCAGACAAGATAATATTGACCGAATTAGGGGACAAGAAATGGGTGTAGTCGCGAAACGTTCGTCTATGACTTTCTATTCAGATGGAGCAAGTCACTACAGTCACAGAGTGCGTATCGTNCTNGCNGAAAAAGGGGTCACGGTAGAGACNATCGATGTTGATCCTGACANTAAGCCGGAAGATCTTGCGTCACTGAACCCNTACAACAACCTTCCGACGTTGGTTGATAGAGACCTTGTTTTATATGAAGCCGACATCATGATGGAGTATCTCGATGAGCGGTTTCCTCATCCGCCTCTGTTTCCGGTTTATCCTGTAGCCAGAGCTCAGAGTCGACTTTGGATCTACCGGATCAGGCAGGACTGGTGTGAGCTTGTCGACAGCCTTATGGCCGGTGACGGTACGCCCTCACAGCTCGAGAAAAAGCGAAAAGAATTGCGTGAAAGTCTGATTTCCATTGCGCCCATTTTTGGCGAAAAACCCTATTTNATGAGTGATGAGTTTACCATCGTTGATTGCGTAGTCACGCCAATCCTGTGGCGCCTGCCTGCGATGGGCATCGAGTTACCAAAGAATAAGACAACCAAACCGCTANTGGCGTATCGTGACCGTTTGTTCGAGCGAATGTCAGTNGTGGCCAGCATGTCTGAACAAGAAAAAGAAATGGTTCAATCCTGAGATCATTCTGTGGATTTATAAGGGCGATCTTTCATGGCAATGACATCAAGCCGTCCCTATGTGGTGAGAGCCCTGTACGAGTGGATAGTTGANAATAATTGTACGCCTTACATTNTGGTANATGCCTTCGAGGAAGGGGTAGAGGTCCCGCAGGAGCATGTGCGTGATGGTCAGATCATCCTGAATATATCTCCGATCGCGGTAAGCGACCTGCATTTAGGCAATGAAAGCCTGAATTTTGAGGGGCGTTTTGGAGGCATTCCTAAAATTGTCAGTGTGCCAATGGATGCAGTATACGGAATTTACGCCAAAGAAAATGGTCAGGGTATGATTTTTGATCCAGAGTCGGCTCCACCCGAACCNCCAGAGCCAGAACCNACTNCACCCGGGAAGACAATCACTGTCGGTCCTTCAGACAAAAAGGGAAGTCTAAAACCCGCTTTGCGTATCGTGAAGTAGATNTCGNTCTAATTAATNTATTCGAATACTTTNACCACCTTGGTAACGCCAGAAACATTTCTGGCAAGATTCGCGGCACTGTCTCCTTCAGGCTGGCTGACCAAGCCCATCAAATAGACTGCGCCATTTTCTGTAACCACTTTAACTTGGCTGGCGGGNACGTCGTTGTTGGTGAGCATNAGCGTTCTGATCTTGGTGGCAATCCACGCGTCATTGCTCCGAGATAAAAAACCGGTTTTNCCNGCTACTTCCAANTCGTTGTGAATACGTTTGATTTTTGCGCTGGCCTTGCTGGCAATTTCTGTCGCCTGCGCCCGCAGAAAGTCACTTTCAACCTGCCCCACNAAGAGAACAACGCCATTGTGGCTNTTGACACTNAAATTCGATTGTTTAAAGGCNGGCTCCTGCGAGCGCATGTTGACGGCAACCTTGGTTTCGATAATTTCATCTTCAATCATCGCTCCCGTTGTTCGTTCCGCTGGATTTTCCTGAATCCCCTGATCTCCTGTTGTCTCCGTTAATATTGCAGTGCATGAGGACAATGCAATCGCGACTATTGCAACAAGCGCCGAGTGTAACTTCACGCGTTATCTCCTCCGAATAATTTGGTATCAATGTAATCACACAAACAGTGGATCACGACTAGATGCACTTCTTGAATGCGTGCGGTTCGATCTGACGGAACGCAAATTTCAATGTCTTCAGCCGATAGTAAGTCCGCTATAGCGCCACCATCGCGCCCAGTGAGTGCGACTATCTTCATTTCCCTGTCGTGGGCTGCTCTTATGGACTCAATAATATTGGGCGAATTACCGCTCGTAGAGATAGCTAGCAGAACATCATTGCTCTGCCCCAGAGCACTCACCTGTTTGGAAAAAATCTCTNTATAATCGTAATCATTAGCGATCGCGGTCAAGGTAGAGCTGTCGGTTGTAATCGCGATTGCGGGCAGGCCCGGCCGCTCCTTCTCGAATCGATTCAATAACTCGGCTGAAAAATGCTGGGCGTCACCGGCNGATCCGCCATTGCCGCAGCTCAGAATTTTGCCATCGTTCAGAAGGCAATTAACCATGGTTTCTCCGGCCATCTGTATCACTGCCGTCAGGTCGCCGGCTGCTTTCTGTTTCGTTTCAATGCTTTGCAGAAAGTGGCCAAGTATTCTGTCTTGTAAATCCATGCCTTTACTCTGTGTGAATGCCAGTCCTAACCGGTCATCTGGCTATATTGTCACCTGTGTTATCGGCCACAATTGATGGTCTGTTATAGGAAATACCCTTTCTAATTCGTACCATGCTGTGGGGGTCACCAATAAAAAGCATCTCGAGTCAATTGGATTCGACGTTCTCGCGGATTTTCAATTAGCCCGATGACCTCAAAACGGCGGGCAAAAGTCTAATACCCTCTGTGAGAACATAAGAAATGCCCAGCCTTGCCTGCTTGTGATGGGTGATGGTCTCAATAGTCGCGCCGTAAACGTCTTTGCTCCGATATTTGACCACAATGAAGATTAACTGTGAGGATCCTTCCTTCATGATGAGATCAATCNCTCCGCATTTGCAGGAATAATTCTCGACGNTGAGTTNGAGACCCTGGGTCAGCAGATGCTTGGTGGCTGGGCGTTCCGTTCTTCGTCCAATCAGTGTCGTNCGNACTGTNAGGACGTCAATCTGAAACAGGGAGCNTGGGCTCGACTCCAGAACGCGTCACGGTGCCGTTACGGAACTGAGCGAATAGCAAGTTACGATGAATCCTTCCGGTCTCTGAGAGCGTNAGTGTGCCTGTCGCGCCAGCGATCGCAACATCAGCTCNGCGGGTCATCTGGTTAAGGCGGGGGTACANCCTGAAACTNTCGACACCGAGAGCCCTAAGTCGTTGTGAGGAGCCTTGGACTGCTCTTAGCTGACTGTCGATCTTCCGTTTAAGGTTGCCATCTTCCAGCAGCCACGGTGCGTCGGCAAACCAGATGCCTTCNAGATCNCGATTGTCGGTCGATCCATTCAAGCCATCAAACACGGACGGTAGGGCAAATACTGGCACATCAGCGGCATAGTAAAACGCCAACGTTGGTTTTATCAAGCGGGCTTGACGGGGATTTGCGATGAGAAGAATGTAGTCGATGTCCCGTCGGCGCCTCGGTATGAAATCGATGCTATTCCGCGGCAAGAGGCTCCGAAGATTTTCCAGGCGCTGTTCGCTCGCATCGATTGCCATGAGATTTTTAATCACGGTACTGTAATCATTGGTCTCGCCATACGTGGCCAGCGAAACGACGTTTCCGCCCCGGTCCTGCCAGCCTGTCGAGAAAGCNGACCTTAGGCGATCATAATCAGGTGATTCCGGCGCGATCAGCGCCGCNCGGCGATAATNCCGCGCCCACGCCAGGTCAAGGAGTTGAGAAATTTCATCAGCGGGTGCCAGTCCAAACTGATACAGATTCTGGGGTGATTTTCCTGCCGCGTCTGCGTAATTCAGAGCAAGTGTTGGAACCGGCAAACTTTCTTTTTCCGCCAGTTGATTCACCAGTGATTTAGTCAGGGGGCCTATGATCAGATCCGCGCCTGATTCAACCGCTTGCTGATAAACAGCCTCTAAACTCACCAACGAAGTTGTGTCGAAAGTAGAGACGGTAGGGACTTCTTGACTGATTTGCAGCGACTCGTAATAGGCACTGAAAAAACCTTCCTGAATTGCGATGCCGGCGGGCTGCTGTAGCGGAAGCAAGAGTGCAATCTTTCGNGGGCGGCNGTCCCACAGCGACTGCAGGGCTGCCAAATCTGACGGCAGGGTNTGTGNGGCAGTATGACTTGTCCATATTGAGCGCCAGCGTTCAATGGCGNTGAGTTGACTACGGATGTTGCTTTCCCCCGCAAGATACACGCGCGCAAGCTCTATCCATCCACGCAACTCATAGCTGTTGGCATCTTCAGCGAGNCGTTCCAGTTCGGTCGTTTCTAGATCAAGCAACAAATGCCAGAGTGTTTCGATGTTCTGGGTCGATCTGGGGTGAATCAGCGTCCTTGCGGCCAGAGCGTAAGCTGCAACCGCTGCNGCTGTGGAGTTGTTTTCTCGATGAAGATCCCCGAGTGTCGAATAAAACTCCGGTGCCGCTGCGTCATCTGGGTCCAGATTTCTCACTAGATTCCCCGTTAACCAGCGCAAAGCAGCTGCTCTGTCGTTTTGTGAGATTGCCAAATCGGCTTGCAGTAGTGCATAGGAAATCTTCAATGAGTGAGGCAGAGCGGCCGGGCGATCANTGCGTCCCGTCAGCTCACCCGCGCGTTCAAATTCTGACTCTATAAGCAACAGTCTTGCGGCTTGGATCAGATAATTAGCCGCTGTGCTGCCGGATGTTCCTTCAGCCTCCCGGATGAGGGATGTGACTTGTCGCAGTGCGGTACTATCCTCGACAGGTAGCTGCGGGACCGAAAGTTCGCTGGTGCTACAGGCGGCCAGAATCGAGAGGCTCAGAATTTTCAATGGAGCTGTGAGGCTTCTGCACGGTAACATGCGTGGCTCTGATGTCAGGAAATGGAAAAAGAGTAATACAAGTGTGCGAACCGGGCAATTTTCCTCAAAACTCCGCCATGCCGGGGTCTACGCTTTTTG
>NZJB01000064.1 GCA_002691885.1 Gammaproteobacteria bacterium | reverse complement strand
TCCCAAATCTGAACAATGAGCCCAGTTGGTTTCGTGCAGTTTACGACATTGCGAACAAGCACCTGTTGGCGCTCGCCAATCTTTGAGCGAGTTCTTTACAGCAGGCCCTTTTTTGTCTTCAGCCTTATTCAGGGAAACAAGCTTTAGAGTCAGGCGCGAAACCTGTCGATCAGGCGATGATGGCGCGTTTGACCAGATTCTGCATCAAGGGAACTTTAAAGCCATTGTGCGCCAAGGTGCGTGCTCCTGTAGTGCTCAGCTCTTTTACTGCTTCGGCAGTGTCAGCGGTTCTGCTGTTTCCGCGGATGGCATTTTCGACCTCGATCAAGCGGCGCGGTGTTGTTTGCACGGCACCGACNACGATTCGGGAATCCTCAATCTGACCGTCAGTGGTTTTAAATGCGGCTGCGACATTCACGAGGGAGAAATCCCACACGTTTCGGTCGGCAACTTTTTCCCANTAGAACTCCGCGTTAGCCCAGGTGGAAGGAATTCTGACTGACGTCAGGATGTCCCCGGGACGCAGAACTGTTGTGCTTTCAATGTCATTAGCCGGGCCCACGAAAAANTCCCTTGCAGCAATCACCCGCTCGCCGTTGAGATTCTGAACCACCATAGAGGCGTCCAGGGCAACCAGTGCCGGCGCGGTATCCGAGGCTCCCGCCGCGACACANCGGCTCTGATCGAANAGAGCGTGTTCCCGGTTCATGCCCTGCGGCGTATCCGCATAGCAGAGGTTTCCTCCGGCCCGGTAACAGGACAACCCTCGNCGATAGTACCAGCAGCGAACGTCCTGACTGACGTTGCCGCCCAGGGTACCNATGTTCCGGATCTGCGGGCTGGCTACGACGACAGCCGCGTCGGCTAGCAGCGAATAGCTACCGCGGATTAGGTCGCTCGTTGCGACCTCGGTCAGCGTAGTCAGCGCGCCGATTTGGATGCCGTCTGCGGTTTCACGAATCCCGCGTAGTGACTCAATAGCGCTCAGATCAATCAGTGCATCAGCGGACTTNGCGCGATCTTTCAACCAGCCGTATGTGTCTTGNCCACCGCCCACCAGCCAGCCTCTTNCAGCGAGGCGGTCAGCAATCGCAAGCGCATCTTCAACCTGCACCGGCTGGTACAGTTCCATGTTTGGCATTACGTCATGTGATGGCATAGTTCACCTCAGAAAGTATTGGTCTTTAACGTTCCTGCACCGGAGCTGTAGCTGTTACCGGCGAGGTGGTCGATGATCATGTCGGTGGTTACCGGGGCCGTGTTGAACAGGTGTCCGCCCAGCGCATCACGCAGCGCGCTGGACAGAGCCGCTGCGGCGGCGCCCTGCGTGGGTTCCCCGATCCCGCGACCTCCTGTCGGGTTTTGCGGATCCGGGATGTTTACACCTTGAGCAATCGTATCAACAGGAACGTCCATGTTGGTTGGCGGCTTGCACTGATACAGCCCAGTGTTGGCCGGAAGACCGTTTTGCGGATCATAGACATGCTTCTCCAGCCCGGATAATCCGACTCCCCAGACCGCACCACCGCGCATGGCATTTTCAAAGTTCTTGGGATGCACAACCGTACCGCAATCGGCAACGGAGGCGTAATCAACGATTTCGTACTTTCCGGTGTCGATGTCCAGTTCAATTTCCATAAACCCGATCACGTTGCCGGGTGGTTGACCGACACCGGGAATATTGTCTTTGGCAACACCCACCAAACCCGAGCCGGCCATGCCCTGAACGGCGATTTGAGTCAGTGGGTTGATGTCATCAGGATACTCCTCACCACTGAACTTACCACCCAGTTCCATGGCCCGCCGGGCGGCTTCTGCATAAGTGAGCCCCTGAGAGTTGTCGGCAGTTTTGAAAACGCGCTCGTCGCCGATATCGTAGTCATCCGCTGTACCACCAAAATCAATTGCGGCGATCTCTTTCATCTTCGCAATGGCGTCCTGAGCAGCAACCCAGTTGGTTCGCGTGTGCGTGAAGATCGTATTGGACCCGCCTTGACCTGAGCTGTGAGGCAGATAGCGGTCTGAACGGCCTCGCACGATTTCGCAGCGCTCCCACGGGATTTGCAGAGCCTCTGCGGCAGCGCGACAGGTCGCAGCATAAGAGTAGGTGCCCAAGTTTCCGACACCACTGTGAATGTAAAGCCTGCCATCGGTCCCGATACGCAGCAGTCCGTCGTAGCCCCGGCCGCCTGCGCCATGATAGCCGAGTCCGACGCCAAGACCGCGTCGCTTGCTGCCACCGAGCTCCTTGGGTTGGCTGCTTCTTTTGGCCCAATTGAATGCTCGAGCACCCTGATCGAGTGCTTCGCGGACGAATGCGCTGGTCACAGGGCCCTGACCACCACCCTGGAAGCCATCGCTGTCGAGGACGTTGCGCTTGCGGAACTCGACGCGATCCATACCGATCNCCTCTGCCAGCTTGTCAGTCATGGGNGCCAGTACGGNAGCCATTTCGTTCTGCCCCGGCCCCCGCTGAGCTCCGCGCGGTGTGGTGTTGGTGTAAACCGATATGTGCCGGAANCNCATGTTTTCCGGTTGGTAAGCGACGGTGACGTGTTGCGCNGAAGAATTTCCGCTGCCACCGCCGGTCATACCGCCATCATTGACAATAACCAGATCAACCGCAGANACTTTGCCATCTTCCTTGACGCCGGTCTTGATCCAGCCCTGCATGCCAGAGCGGGCTGAACCGATGTAGAACTCCTGTTCTCGCGTTATTCGAAGCTGCANCGGCCGATTCAGGANCCGGGAAAAGTTGCCGGTTATTGCCATATAGGGATATGGCCCGATTTTGGAGCCAAAGCCGCCGCCGGTCGCCTCGTTGATAAAGACCAGATCCTCCAGCGGTATATTTAGCATGCGTGCCAGACCTGCGTTGTTTGCACTCTGGCTCTGGGAAGAACCGTGGAAATAGCATTTACCGTTTTCCCAGTAAGCCATACAGGTTCTTGCTTCAAGAGAATGATGCGGATAGCCCATGGTGACAAACGGTTCTTCAATGATCGCTGTTGCCTCAGCAAAGCCCGCGTCGATATCGCCGAAGGCCCATTCATTGGTGAATTCAGCGCCGACTGGTTCCTGACCTGCACGAAGCGCATCGATGGCGCTTTGCGGCCATTTGATGCTTTTGATCTGAGCGCCGACGATTGGAGAGCCTTCCGGACCCTCTTCCTGCGTTCTCACCAGTGCGTTGCCTTCGGGGTAGGCATCCGGACCATTGGGAGAGAGACTCTCCAGAGGGTCGACGACGAAATCCCGGCGCTCGAAATCAATTCGAATGCGGTCAAGCGCAGTTTCGGCGATTTCTTCAGAAGTGGCCGCCACTGCCAGAATCGGTTGACCGACATAGGTAATGTAGTCCGACGCTAGAGCCGGATTGGCCGGGGGCGCGACAGGTGGGAGGTCATCGGCAGTGAATATCCCGACCACGCCGTCCATGCGAAGCGCAGCAGTAGCATCGATATTTANCACTTTACCNGCAGGCATCGGGCTGGTCAGCAGTCGGGCGAANACCATACCTTCTGCTTTGTAGTCTTCCGCGTATTTGATCTCGCCGGTGACCTTGCCAGGCACACAGGGCGGCGTGAAATCTTTTCCTATNTGTGTACTCATGCNATTTGCCCCGAGGCGCGTAACACGCCATTGATGTAATGTTCATAAGCGCCACAGCGGCACAGGTTGCCCGACAGACCGGCACGCACTTCCTCACGGGTCGGTCTAGGATTGCTGTTTAGTAGCGCAACGGCTGACATCACCTGGCCGGGTGTGCAGAAGCCGCACTGCGGAGAATTCTCATCGATAAACGCCTGTTGAACTGCATGCAGNGTTCCGTCAGCCGNTTTGATGCCCTCGATAGAAATGACGGCNTTGTCCTTGACGTTGTGGGTCAGCACCGAGCAGGCGTAATTTGCGACGCCGTCGATCAGTACGGTGCAAGCGCCGCATTCTCCGCGATTACAACCGATTTTGGTGCCGGTCAGATCGAGCTTGTACCGTAGGGTGTAGGCCAGTGTTTCCGATGGCATGACATCGACCGGGCGCGTGCGTCCGTTGATGTTCAGATTTATCAAGCGCTCGGCTGCTCNCGCCCCGTTTTGTGCGTTGGCGAGATAAACTCCAGCGCCGGTTGTTGCAGCAGCACCGGAGAAGATGACTCCCTTGATGAAACGTCTGCGTGTTAGTTTGGAATTCACTGATCATTGCTCCGTTTGTGGGTTAACGAGCGCATACGCGGCGAGGGGCTTTGGTATGCGGATTTTCCCAGAATTATCTGGCGTTTAGATCACTCTTGAGGCTAAGCCCTTTCTGAAATAAAAGCAACAAAGGCGCGAGCCAGACATGCCCAGAACCNNGGGAATAGNGGCCTGTAAGCATTTTGAGCGGAAATATTACACACTGTTACAATCACAAGCGGATCCTGANCGGTCAGGNCCTGCCTCTGTCGCAACATTCTGCGCTAAAGAGACGCGCGATTCAGNAGCAGATTAAGGATATCTTTGGATTGGACTCAGATTAAATTTAGTCGCAGCGGCGCGAAAGAGCCGTTCGTTCGTCAGGAATCAGCAAGGAGACACAGCCTGTGAAACGCTCTGACAGGAACCAATACCACCCCGCAATTGCCGCGTTGGCAGTTTGCGCTGTTCTGGGTNTGCATGCAGCACACGCGCAAACGCCTTNTTTTGCAGAGGCAATGATGACTGCGGCCGAGCGCAGCCACTACGAACGCACCTCTACGTTCAACGAAGTCATTGAGGTGCTGGATGCGTTGGACAGTGAGACTGACCTGATGTACCGCGAAACCTTGCTGCTGACCCGGGAAGGGCGTGATGTGCCTATCGTTGTGCTGGCAAACCCGGCAATCTCCTCGCCGGCGCAGGCTNAAGNCAGCGGCAAACCGGTGATCTATATTCAGGCAAACATTCATGGTGGCGAAGTGGAGGGCAAGGAAGCTTCGCTGATTGCGATGCGCGATATTCTGTTCGGAGACAAGCAGCATCTGCTGGAAAATCAGATATTGATTTTTGTGCCGATCTATAATGCCGATGGCAATGACGCCATGATGGAGAATTCACGGCCTAATCAGGAATTGAGTCCGGTCATCACCGGTGTGCGGACAGCGCATGGTTACGATCTGAATCGGGACGGAATGATTGTTGAGGCAGAAGAGACTCAGGCTCTCATCAGTAACGTGATTCAGCGTTGGGACCCTGACCTGCTGGTGGATCTGCACACGACCAACGGGACCTGGCACGGTAACTCCCTGACTTATGCTCCGTCCTATGCGACGGCCGGAGACGCCAGCACATCAAACTACACCAGTGAGGTCATGCTGCCGGCGCTGAAGCTAAGCGTGAAAGAGAAATATAACCTCGACATTGACTGGTACGGTGGCTACGACTATCGCAGCTGGCCGCCCACCGAATTACGGACCTATCATCATGCGCCAAGATACCTCACGAATTACATGGGGTTGCGGAATCGCATGGCGATTCTCAGTGAAACGTTTTCCCATGATCGGTTCTATAAACGGGTGCATGCGGCTAATGTGTTTATTGAGGAAATTCTTGAATATACCTACCAACATGGCAGAACCATTAAGCAGATTAACCACGAGGCTGAGCGGAGAGTCGCCGCTACCGCCATTGGTCAGCAAAATGGCGTGCAGTTTTCCATGGTGCCCCGTGAAGAGCCGCTGGATCTGCTGACTTATCGGTACATTCCTTATCAGAAGCCAGGTGGGTCGACGGATTTTGTGCGCAGCGCAGAACTGGTCACAATCGCGGGTGTGTTGAATTACAACAGGTTCGAGGCCACCCAAACAGCTTTGGTTCCGAGCGCCTATATTTTTAGCGCCGCCTTCACCGGCCTGGCAGAAAAACTTCAGGCACACGGTATCTGGGTTGAAACTCTGGAGGCAGATACCGCCTTCTCAGGGTTACAGTTCATGGTGCGCGAGGTCGGCAAGCGCAATACGGTGCAGAACGGTCACACAAACAGTCTGCTGAGTGGAGAGTTTGTCGACATTACGAAAACCTTTTCACGCGGCGATTATGTGGTCCCAATGGAAAGCCCGCTTGCTAACCTGATTTTCTACCTTTTGGAGCCTGAGTCTGACGACNGTCTGGCCTACTGGAATCTGCTTGATGGCTTTCTNGAGAATGCGCTCAGTGTGTCGGAGTCGGTTGAGTATCCGATTTTTAAAGCGCTCTGAGTCAGCGGTATCGATGAGCCTGGAATTAGGCTGATTAGGGTCAAAAGGTTGAGCATAAAAAAGCCCGGTGCTCGAATGAGCATCGGGCTTTGTACCGGCATTTGCGCGTTCAGAAATTACTGGCGCAGAGTCATTTAAAGCACCTTTTTGAGNAANGNGCCGGTGTGTGAGTTTTTGTCAATGGCTACTTGCTCCGGGGTGCCTTGCGCGATGATCTGACCGCCTCCGCTGCCGCCCTCCGGGCCAAGGTCCACCAGCCAGTCGGCAGTTTTGATTACATCGAGGTTGTGCTCGATCACTACGATGGTGTTACCCTGATCTCTGAGGTGGTGCAGCACCGCCAGCAGCTGTTTGATGTCATGGAAATGCAGCCCGGTGGTTGGTTCATCGAGGATGTAGAGCGTTTTGCCGGTATCGCGTTTGCTGAGTTCCCTCGACAGTTTGACGCGCTGGGCTTCTCCCCCCGACAGCGTCGTGGCTGCTTGCCCGAGGCAGATATAGGACAGCCCCACATCAATAAGAGTCTGCAGTTTGCGCGCAATGGCTGGGACTGCATCAAAGAAATTGCGGGCGTCTTCGATNGTCATTTCGAGAACTTCGTTGATGTTCTTANCTTTATAGGTGACCTCCAGGGTCTCCCGGTTATAGCGCTTGCCCTGACAGACATCACAGGCGACATATATGTCCGGCAGAAAGTGCATCTCCACCTTGACCACACCGTCACCCTGACATGCCTCGCAGCGACCGCCCTTAACGTTGAAGGAGAATCGTCCGGGTTTGTAACCACGGCTACGTGCTTCCTGCGTGCCGGCAAACAGCTCCCGCACGGGGGTAAAGATGCCGGTATAGGTCGCTGGATTAGATCGCGGTGTGCGGCCGATCGGGCTCTGGTCAATGTCCACGACTTTGTCCAGATGCTGCAGGCCTTCAATGTCTTCATAGGGCGCCGGGTTCAGGGTAGAGGCCTTGTTCAGTTTGGTCGCGGTTATCGGATAGAGGGTGTTGTTGATCAGGGTGGATTTACCCGACCCCGATACGCCCGTGATGCATGTGAACAATCCGATCGGCAGGCAAAGGCTTACGCCCTGAAGATTGTTACCCGTGGCACCGGATAAGGTCAGAAGTTTTTTATCGTCTCGCTCATTGCGGTGCGCAGGAATAGCGATGGTTTCTTTGCCGGACAGATATTTCCCTGTCAGCGAGNTGGCTGACTTCTTGATTGCGCTCAGCGGACCCTCCGCCACGATCTCGCCGCCATGAACCCCTGCTCCGGGACCGATATCGATGATGTGATCCGCACTCATGATGGCTTCTTCATCGTGCTCTACCACAATGACTGTATTGCCGAGATCGCGCAGGTGAAACAGCGTGTTGAGCAGACGGGTATTGTCGCGCTGATGCAGGCCGATTGATGGTTCGTCGAGGATATACATGACCCCGACCAACCCGGCTCCGATCTGGCTGGCCAGCCGAATCCGCTGCGCTTCACCTCCGGAGAGGGTCTCCGCGCTGCGGCTGAGGGTCAGATAGTTAAGGCCAACGTCGACCAGGAATTTCAGCCGGTCCTGCAGTTCCTTGAGCACTTTCTCAGCAATCTTTGCCTGTTTGCCCGCTAATTTCAGGCTGCCGAAATAGTCAGCTGCTCGGGCGACAGTCATCTCCGTGATGCTGGGCAGATTCGCGCCCTCTATGAGCACATGGCGGGCATCTTTTCGCAGTCGGGTGCCGTCNCATTCGGGGCAGGGCTGAGAACTCATGTATTTCGCNAGCTCTTCGCGAACCATAGACGATTCGGTTTCACGGAAACGACGTTCCATGTTGGGCAGAATGCCCTCGAACGGCCAGCTCCTGACGTAGGTATTGCCTCGGTCATTGACGTAGCTGAACTCTATGACCTCTTTGCCGCTGCCGTAGAGGATGATTTTCTGGATCTTTTTCGACAATTGGTTAAACGGTGTGTCCACCGCAAAGCCATAGTGGTCAGCCACTGAGGTGAGCATCTGAAAATACCAAACGTTACGCCTGTCCCAACCCCGAATCGCNCCCTCCGCCAGCGCCAAGCTGTCATCCGTGATGACGCGTTGTTCATCAAAAAACTGCTTAAGGCCGAGGCCGTCACAGGTGGCGCAGGCGCCAGCAGGGTTGTTGAATGAAAACAGCCTGGGTTCAAGTTCAGAAATGCTGTGGCCGCACTTCGGGCAGGCGAACAGCGCGGAGAACAGCATCTCTTCCTGATCGTCATCGCCAATGTGAGCCACCATGGCCAGCCCTTCTGCCAGCTGGATCGCAGTCTCGAAGCTTTCTGCAAGGCGCTGTTCCAGCCCAGGTTTGATCTTCAGCCTGTCAACCACGACATCTATAGAGTGCTTCTTGTTTTTTTCGAGCTCAGGTGGATAGTCAATCTCGCACACCAGGCCATCAACGCGGGCGCGGATGAAGCCGCTGGTGCGGAGNTCTTTGAATACGTGGACATGTTCACCCTTGCGCTCCCGAACNATCGGAGCGAGGACCATAACCCGGGCGCCCTCCGGCAGGGCCATGACCTGATCGACCATCTGACTGACGGTCTGTGCCTCGAGCTTGGTGCCGTGTTCTGGGCAGTGCGGCTCGCCTACGCGCGCAAACAGCAGGCGTAGGTAATCATAGATTTCAGTGATGGTGCCGACAGTGGATCGTGGGTTATGAGAGGTGGATTTTTGCTCAATGGAAATCGCAGGGGAGAGCCCTTCGATATGATCGATATCGGGCTTCTCCATCATAGACAGGAACTGCCTGGCATAGGTCGAAAGCGATTCGACGTAGCGGCGCTGACCCTCAGCGTACAAGGTGTCAAAAGCCAGCGAAGATTTTCCNGAACCGGACAGGCCGGTGATTACGACGAGTTTGTCGCGCGGTATGGTGAGATCAATGTTTTTCAGGTTGTGGGTGCGAGCCCCCTTGACGACGATCTTGTCCATTGGTTTACCGCGAGCAGAGTCAAACCAGTTATTATCAGAAACTTCCACTACGAGAGTAAAGTGGAGATGGATTTCAATCNTTTAGATTCAGCCTGGCTCGCCCGCGAGATCCGCCATTTGAATGAAAAGCCGTTTAAATATCCACTTAATCAAATCGATGGTATAGACTTGGATGGTTAACATCACAAAGCTCAGCAAGGGAGAACAGAGTGGCAAGTCGCGGTGTAAATAAAGTGATTTTGGTGGGAAATCTGGGTAACGACCCTGAGGTCCGGTATATGCCCAACGGCAATGCGGTGGCCAATGTCTCACTGGCAACCAGTGAGTCCTGGAAGGACAAGAGTACCGGTGAGCAACAGGAAAAGACTGAATGGCACCGTGTGGTCTTTTTCAATCGTCTTGCGGAAATTGTCGAGCAGTACGTCAAGAAGGGCACGAAGCTCTACGTCGAAGGGCGTCTCCAAACGCGATCCTGGGAGCAGGATGGTGTGAAACGATACAGCACAGAAGTTGTGGCAAACGAGATGCAAATGCTCGATTCCCGAGGCGGCGTATCACCGGATTTCAGCGGCTCCCAGATGGCCGCAGCACCGGCAGCCCAATCNAGTCAGCANCAGGCTGAAGCGCCGCCTCAGAATTTCGACAATTTTGACGACGACATTCCTTTCTAGTCCCCATCAACCGATTGCCGCTGTGTTGTAAGGCGTTTCGCGGTCGGNGTGTAAGCTGTCTGAAACGTCCAGCGAAACGCGATTCGGACAGACTCCGCAGNGACGAGCTCCAGGTATTAAGTGCTCGATACTCCGATGGTTCGGCGACTTGACTTGAAAGCTGTCTTGCCCGAAGTTAGCCCGTGTCAGCAATCGACTAAAGTGGAACCTTGATCAGATGATGCGCCTGTTTCTGGCCGGAACCAACAGTCCAACCGGTAAAGATCTCATCGAAATTTTGCGGAAACGCAAGATCAGCTTCCTGGCGCCTCCCGATAAGTTCTTTGATCCGGACAATCGAACCGCTATCGCCAAGATGGTCACCGATTATAGTCCCACGCAGCTGATCAACCTTACTGATTTTATTTCGGGGAATCATAGCGCCCTGAACAGGGCGGAATCCGCCGGTGAGCGCTGTTTAGAAGTTAACGCAGTTCTTCCCGCCTCGCTGGCAGAGGTCTGTGCTGGTCNGAAGGTCCCCATGATGCATTTGTCGACAGCTTACGTGTTTGAGGGCGACAAACGCTTGGCCTATAACGAAAGCGATGAAACCAACCCGCGCGGGCTTTACGGGGCGTCAGCGCTGAAAGGAGAACAGGCTGTTCGCCAGCATGCTGAGCACTTGATTATCCGGCCGGGTTGGCTGTTCGGGAAATGGAAGCGCGGACTAATCAAGTCTTGGATCCGCACAGCGATCAAGAATCAGGGGATTGTTCAAGTGACCAAGCGTCGCTTGAGTCCAACTTATACGGGCGATCTTGCCTCCGCAATTCTTGCCATTGCCCTGCAAGTTGATTGCCGTGCCAGTGTGTGGGGTACCTACCACTACAGCGGGCTCGAGAATAAAGAGGAAACTGAATTTGCGGAGTTGGCGTTGAAATACGCAGCCAACTACGACGAGTCTATCTATCAGTTACTGGACACGCTACAGTTCATTGAACGTGAGCCGCGAGCACCTGAAATTCGCAATTCGACTCTCTCCAGCAAGAAAATTTTTGACACCTTTGGCATCAAGCAGAAATCCTGGCGGGGAAGTCTGCAGGAGGTTGTGAAGAGGTTGTATGGGCTGAATGTGGGCCATGCCAAGAATACCGGCAGTAGTGGCAGCCCCGACGACAGCAGAGTAGGAAATCACGCTGCCTGAATCCGACATTCTGACTTCGATGCCAGCAGGATCACCTAAATTTTGTTTCAAGGCTTACCAATGAATCTCCAATCAGCAGACCGCAAGCTTACACCTATCGCTGAAGCGCTTCCCGAACTACTGGCTTCGCTTCCACGCATGGTGGAGACAGAGGAGGTGCCGCTGCGTGTGGCTGTTGGCAGAATTCTGGGAGCAGAGTTGCTGGCCGGAATTGATGTGCCGCCTTATGCCAACAGCGCGATGGATGGTTATGCGGTTCGCGCCGCCGAGTTTAGCAAAGAGCGTGTTTTTCCTGTCAGTCAGCGAATCGCAGCTGGTGAAGTTGGCGATGCGCTGAACACAGGGTCTGTTGCGAGAATTTTTACAGGTGCTCCACTGCCGCCCGGTGCTGATGCGGTGGTCATGCAGGAAAATGTCGAGTCATCGAGCGAGGGGGTCAGAATTTTGCAGTCTGTTCAGCCGAGCGAGAATGTTCGTGCTGCCGGCGAAGATATCAAAACGGGTCAGCTGTTATTCAAGCAGGGCCGGAGATTGTACCCGCAAGATATTGGCGTGTTGGCTTCGGTTGGTCTGTCTCAAATCGCTGTGCGAAGGCGACTCCGGGTTGCGCTTCTCGTTACGGGAGATGAATTGGCGCTGCCCGGCACACCGTTGAGGCCCGGTCAAATCTATAATTCAAATAACTTTACACTTCATGCCCTGTTGAGCAATCTCTGTGCAGAGGTCATTGAGACGGGAGTAGTAGAGGACGATTATGAGGCCACCAGATCGGTTCTGATGCGGGCGGCAGAGGAGGCGGATGCCATTGTCAGTACCGGGGGTGTTTCCGTCGGCGAAGAAGATCATGTTAAAGCTGCTGTCGAGTCTCTGGGTGGACTGGATGTGTGGAAACTGGCGATTAAGCCGGGTAAGCCTTTCGCCAGCGGTAAGGTTTGCGGTAAGCAGTTTTTTGGTTTGCCGGGCAACCCTGTTTCAGCCTTTGTGACATTCGTCCTGTTGGTGCGGCCAGCGCTGCTTTCCATGCAGGGAACCTCGCGTGTGTTCCCGGGCTGGCTTGACGTGCCGGTTGGTTTTGCGATCGACCGATCAGGGGAGCGGCAGGAATATCTCCGAGTCTGTTTGCAGGAAGACGGCGACGGCAATGCCTTGCTCGAGAGGTTTGACAATCAGAGTTCCGGTGTCGGTGTTTCCCTGAGNCTTGCCGATGGTCTGGCAGTCGTGCCGCCGCAAAANGCTGTTTCGGTGGGCGACAAGCTGAAGTTTTTGCCATTCTCTGAGCTTGTCTAAGGTCTATAAGCTTTCCGTGAACTGCAGACTTCTCCATAACTTTCTGATCCCAACAATCCTCACGGCCTGTGCTGTGAGTATCGTGTCCTGTACTACGGAGCCCGCTGCCGCACCTGACTCAGAGGCTGATGATCAGATTTTGCCGATTCGGGCGTTGCCCGCTGCGCAAGAGCCGTCGGCCCTGCCGGACGAAGAGTTGCGTCTTATTGCCGACTTGCTGTTTGCCGGCTTGCAGGCGCTTGACGCTGATCGGCTGCTGACTCCTGTCGACGACAGTGCCCACGGGCGATTCCAGCGTGTTCTCGCTTATGATCCCGATAACGAAATTGCCTTGCAGGGTTTGCAAGACATCGTACTCCGATATGTTGAACTGTCGGAAGATGCCTCGAGGCAGGGACAGTTTGATGAAGCTGCTGGTTTCCTTGAGCGCGCGCGGTTCGTTGACAAAGCTCACCCAGCGATTGTCGCTGCTGCCGCGGTTCTTGAGAATGAGCGTGCTTCGGGGGATCTCTTCTTCGCGCTAGACGGAAACGAATTGAAAAAACAAACTGCCGCAATCCAGCAGGAGATCGCCATGATCGCTCGGCAGGCTCGTGACAATGAGGCATTTTTTCTGATAACTGCACCGAGTGATGATCTTGCCCGCTGGATATTCAGTGTCATGCGAGCGGCGGTGCCGGACTACCGGCTGAGGGGGAATATTGAACTGGCCGGCCGCAGCGGCGTGCGTCTCAGGCTTCCTCGGACAGAAAAGTGAGTGGCTCTGCCGGGACGGAAAATCAACCCGGATGCAGAGGCTCGCTTTTCGATCTGGCGCCGGTGGACAATACGGCTGCAGGCCGCATGCATCTGAACTGAGAGCCGGCANCGAGCTGAAAGTCAGTCAGGGTAAGATCTTTTTTCGGTCAATCTGAACGGATAGGGAGTTTGTCCGCCATGGCCAANTCNATTTCCAATGCCAGTGCGGTCAGTCCCGAATTGCGTTGTTTGCGTCAACGAGNTAGGGAGGCCTCAACGGGTGCCGTTGCTACAGGCTCACTGTTCAGGCTCAGAGTTTAACGATCATCTTGCCGAAATTGTCGCCACTGAACAGNGCCAGAAATGCATCCAGAGCCTTGTCGAGGCCTTCGTAAACCGTTTCCTGATACTCAATTTTGCCCGCCTTGATCCATCCCATCATATCGCTCAGAAATTGTGGCTGCATGTCCGCATGGTCAGAAACAATGAAACCGGTAATGCGAATTTTCTTGCCGACAATGAGCATCAGATTATTAGGGCCGGGGGTCGGCTGGGCGTCATTGTAGGCGGAAATCATTCCGCACGCTGCCACGCGTCCGAATGGATTCATGACGTNNAGGGTGGCCTGGAGATGCTCTCCGCCTACGTTCTCAAAGTAGACATCAATCCCCTCCGGAGCTGCCTCGGCCAGTGCCTCGGTTAACTGCCCGCAGGTCTTGTAGTTAATCNCAGCGTCTACCCCACAGTGCGCTTTNAGCCACTCTGCTTTCTTGTCACTCCCAACGCTGCCAANGACGCGGCAGCCCAGCTGCTTGGCGATCTGGCAGACAATTGCACCGACCGCGCCTGAGGCGGCTGAGACGAATACCGTTTCCCCTGCTTTGGGTTCACCAAATTTTTGCAGCCCCACGTAAGCGGTAAGNCCGGGCATGCCCAGGGCGCCNAGATAGAGTGAAAGGCTGTCATTATCAAAGGGCTGTAGCACAGTGACGGTGGTGTCATCGGCGACGAGACCGTCCCGCCACGCGCCCTGATTCAGCACGATGTCACCGGCCTTCACCTTGTCAGAATTTGATTCGATCACTTTGCCGATCGCACCGCCATACATAGGTTTGTTGAGCTGATAAGCCTGAGCGTAAACAGCATTTTCACGCATCCGCCCCCGCATGTAGGGATCAACCGACATGTACAGATTCTTGATCAGTACCTGGCCTGATACAGGAGGCTGCAGCTCACGTTGAACCTTCTCGACGTCCGAGTGGCTCGGAAGGCCGCTTGGCCTGTTAATCAGGTGAATTTCATTGGCTGTATACATGCTCATNGGGTTCTCTCATGCTGCTGTAAAAGTGTTCGGTGCAGTTACCAGTTCATTTCCCTTTCGCTGGAGATAAACGATGCCGATGAGCAGAAGTGCACCTGCTGCATGGCAATAAATCGGTAAAGGCGTCCACATCAGCAGGAAAGCACTGAGTAGCAGACTCAGCGCTGCCGCCGGCGTGATGCGGGCTTCCAAATGCCACTGCAGCAGTCCGGCCATTGCGTACAAACCCATAGATGCCCAGAGAAACACTTCTAGTCGCTCAGGCCAGCTNCCTGAGATCAATGGTGAATAGGCGAACAGGATAGGCACCAGATAAAGCCCTTTGGCGACCTTCCAGCTGGTGAGTCCGGTCGGAATGGGTCGGGTCCCCGCGATCCCCGCTGCCGCGAACGAGGCGAGGCAGACTGGCGGCGTGACATTGCTGTCCTGAGATAGCCAGAAAATAATCAGATGGGCGCTGAGGAGCATACCAGTGAGCAATTCTGCGGGCAGCATTTCCTTACGGATAAGCTGTTTCATTTCCATCGGCATTTCCTGCAGCGCAACTGCGGGATCTCCACCGAACAGNCCAATGGTTGCTGCAACGTTGCTGGGCAGGTCGCCTGACTGCAGCGCCGACAGCAGCTGGGACTGGCTGATTAAATCAAAAATGAGCGGCGCGGAGAGTGTCGCAAGCACGATGTATGATGCGGTGACGGGCAGGCCCATGCCCAGCACCAGAGAGGCAAGAGCGACCAGTATCAGGGTGATCAGCAATGAGCCCTGTGCCCATTCGACAATCATCAGTGAAAAGGCATTGCCGACACCCGTCGTTGTCACGACGTTGATGACAATACCTACTGCGACCAGCAGTAGGGCCGTGGTTACCATGTTACGGACGCCATCCACTACTGCATCAAAAATGTCAGGCAGTCTCATTGGGCTGGAAGATAACCATGAAGCTGCGATGACGGAGAGGATGGCGAACGCGGCCGATGAGGTCGGGGTTCTGCCGGCGATAAGGAAACCGACCAGGACTCCCAGTGGAATGACGAAATGCCAGCCCTCCTTAAGCACCGTGCGGACTGACTCTCCTTCACCTTCTCCGGCAGCTGTCAGGCCGAGTCGTTTGGCCTCGATGCGGACAAAATAAGACACGGTCAGAAAGTAAAGCAGGGCTGGCAGCGCAGAAGCGGCAATTATTGTGAGATATGAGATTTGCGTATAACTGGCGAGTACGAAGGCACCTGCGCCCATAACGGGCGGCATAAGCGCGCCGCCGGTGGATGCCGCGGCTTCGACTCCAGCAGCAAACCGCGGAGTGAATCCTGATTTTTTCATCATCGGAATGGTGATCACACCGATCGAGACGGTATTGGCAACCGCAGAACCGGTCACGGAACCCATNAGCCCGGAACCTACCACAGAGACNAGGCCGGCACCGCCGATTAGTCGGCGGGTCAGGCAGTTGGCAAGGCGCACAATGAAATCCCCGGCGCCTGACTTCAACAGGAAGGCTCCAAAAATGATGAACATGAAGACGAAGGTGGAGGAAATATTGGCGGTAAGGCCAAACATGCCTTCACTGGTGAAGTAACTCCGGTACATGACCGTTTCGAGGCTCAGTCCCGGGAACGCAAACACCCCACCAATGTAACGCCCCAGAAAAAGGATATAGGATAAGCTCAGCGTGATGAGGATCGGCATGAACCAGCCGGTTGTTCGCCGGGTGAATTCCATGGCGAGCGCGATCGCAATGATTGAGAACACGTAGTCACTCAGGATGTATTCGGTCTCTCTGGCATACAGTGCATTCTCGAAAAGCACGAGATATCCGGCAGAGGCAATGGTCAGTAAGGCGAGGCCTAAGTTGATCCAGTACTGTGGAGATCGCTTGCCATCGGTTAGCGCTTCATTGGTTATGAACATGCAGATTGCGCCGAACCCGCCGAAATGGATCGCTGATAGCCAGAGTTCAGAGATGCTCGCAAATACATTACAGTAGATGTGGAAAAGCGCGAACAGAAAAGCTGTCCAACGCAGCCAGCGTGAATTCATAGTGCCTCACTTCCTTGACTGTCGGCGCGATCCTCTGCCTCTTCGAGCAGCAGGCGAGGCGGGATGTCTAGTCCGATCTCCCGGTAATATCGAATAGCGCCCTGATGCAGTGGTGCGCCGAGTCCGTCAATAGCAATTTCCATGCGCATGTCTCTGGTCGCTCGATGGATTTCATGGAGAGTTCCGAGATTTTCCCAGATCATCTTGGTGATGTTGTAAACCACTTCATGGGGAATATCTACGCGGGTTACCAGGACATTGGGGGAAGCCACAGTCCGTATTAATTCGGTTTGATTGGGATAGGTGCCCGGCGGAAATTCATACCAGTCCCAGAGCGGGTAGCGCGCGTTGATTGCATCAAGAGACTTTTGGCTCCAGCTCAGGATGGTCATGCGTTCTCCCATTAGAGCATAGGCCTGAGTAATGGAGCTCACCGGTGCGCCTGCCGGGATATTCATGCCAACAATATTGCCGTCCTGGATGGCGCTGGTGGTTGGACCATATCCCATATAGGCCAGCGTAAATTTTTCCTGATAATCGATGTCCAGTGNATCCAGAATAAACCGGCCGGTCTGCTCGGCGCCGGAGTTGCGGGCACCCAGCACATAACGTTCTCCGCTCAGCAGATCCAGGTCGCGCATGGTGCCTGTCGCACTCAACTCCGACAGCAGAACGAAGTGCTCAACGTTTTTCCATAGCGCACTGATGCTGCGCAGATGCGACTGCGGTGAACTAACCGGACCCTCGCCATCCCAGGACCAGGCCCCGAACGGGCCCTGCAGGATTGCGAACTGAGCCTGGTTATCCCGAAGCAGCTTGATGTTTTCCAGGGANCCGGCTGAGCTGATGGCGGTCATAGAAATGCCATCGCTCTCGGCCAGCTGCGCGTGCGCAATAGTCGCAATAGCGACGCCGACGGGATAGAAAGTGCCCCCGGTCGTTGCGGTCGTGAGCACGTAGGGTCTGGCCCTACTCAGCTCATCACTGCAGGCGCTAAACAGCAGTGATGTCAGAACGACGACACAGATAAGCCGTGAGTTTTTGCCGTATTTCAAGGTTTGAGACACGAGCATGTAAGTTCAATTCTTCTTGCGGTCGGCGCCGAGCGTATCCCGGACCGTGCCGGAAAGTGGTTTTTCAGTTTCAAGCGCGTCGATCAGCTTAAAGGTGCCGCCGAGCACGGCCACACCAACCGTCACACCGACGATCAGGGCGATGCGGAAGAACATGTGGATATAGACGCCGGAGTAGTAAAAGCCGATTTCGGCGATCACGTTGATAAGTACCAGAGAGACGCCAAACGCTGTCCAGACGATTTTTTTCATGAAGTGCTCAATGGGATCCAGTTTCTACTGGGNTTTTTTTCACTGTGAGAGTAACAATAAACCCTGAATCTGACTAGCATCGAAGTGTGTGAATACGATGATGTCATCCCACTCGTCATCATTGAGCCGCGCCGCGATCAGGTCGCCGCCGACGGCCTCCTGTGAAAGCGCGATCTCATCAGTCGCCTCGCGACTCTCTATTAGGTCCTGGTAGGGATTTCCACTTCTGGAAGCGTTGTTGATAATTTCTCTGATGTCTATTTCATAGTTGTCGCGGTTCCGAGAGTAATTTAGCGCTCCAAGGAAACTGTCTTCTCGAGCTGGCTCAATAGCGTTCAGCAGGATTTTTATCTGATCATTCATCAGTACCAATAGATCGTTGGCTTCTTGCGGACTGTCGAGGCGAGCTGTGGCGGTGCGTGTTACGCCGTCGGCCTGAAGTGTTTCCGCCTCGTTGTTCAGAGTCTGATAGGCATTCGCCAGACGCAGCACAGAGGGAAATTTAAGGTCAACTGTCACCTTTCTGGCTGGGCGCCTCTCAAACCGTTCACCATTATTAGCATAGATAAACGCTTCAACGGCAATGGATCCTGATAAAGCAAGCCAGACAAAGATGTCGCCCACTGAAATCGATTCGACTCGCCAAAGCCACAGATCTTTCAGTCCATCGCCGTCCTCGTCATACAGAAACGTACTCAGTACATTGCCGCCGGAACGGAGAACCTGGCGGGCCTGACCGGTATTCACGCCGTCTGCTTGACCGGTAAATATCGACACTTTCCCTCCTTCTCTGAGAAGAAGGTCGTCAATGCCATCCCCGTCGATATCTTCCAGAATCTCTTCGTGGGTGAGGGCGAGAACACCGGTCAGGTTAGAGAAATCAAGATTGTCGATATCAAATTGTCCAACGTTTTCTTCTATAGCCGCGATGTCAAGGAGAAAGTCTGGAGTCATGGGGAAATGACGGCCCGGAGTGCGACCGGCGTGAAACACTTCCAGCTTTTCTTCTGTCCTGACAATTAAATCTTCCTGGCTGTCTGCATTCACGTCCCTGAGAGTTAAGTTGGGTATACGAACCGCCTGTCCGGCAGAGCGATTGAATCGATTGATATTGAGCTGAGTGCGCAGACGGGTTTCGGAGAGAATGCTGAGAGGGGCCTCGAAATTTCCACCGCCCTCATTGATGAGCAGGTGAATTTCGCCGGCACCCGGAATCACCAGATCGGTTAATCCGTCGACGTTGATGTCTCTTGCGAAATGCAGACGATTGATCCCTCGGCTGATGAAGCCAGGGAGTTCGGAAGCAATTGTCTGGGGTGGTAGGATGCTCTCACCACTGATGGGAAAGCGCACTGCCCGCTTGCCGTCCAGCAAGGCGATCACACTGACCTGGTCTTCAGTGCCGAAACCCCTGCTCAGATCCCAGCCGACGGCCCGTGATTCAAAACTGATCTCCCTGAAACCCGACTCAAAATCAAACCCGCTTCCGTGCTGGAAATAAACCCTAAGACGGCTGTCGATCAGGGTCACCATTTCGTTAAGGTTGTCACCATTGAGATCGGTAATCACGAGCGATTCGGCGCTTGCCGGCAGGGCAAATGCCTGCTGAGTGAAACTGGGCACTTCGGCGATAAGGATTTCACTATTACTGAACATCAGACAGCAGACGACGACGAGACATCTGACCTCAGAGAAGCGAGCTCCATGGATTTCAGGACAGTGATTCATCTGTATAGTCATTTAGGGGCGGGCCACCAGAAGCGTGGTTGTCCGGCCATGTCGCAATATAAGGTCTGGTCGTTCATCTGCGTTGAGCGGCAATACTTCGAATTCGAATACGGTTCGCGGAGCGACGTACTCCCAGAAAGCGTCATTCGAAATGGTCAGATCAGTGTCGATTGTCTTGGCTGCAAGGGTGCCATTTTCCGTGATGTAAATCGCATCGTTGCGGCCGTCTCCGTCTACGTCATATTTTAGCGACATCTGCTCTGACAGTCCTCGAACATTATCAGCCGCAAAAACCTCAACCAGGCTGGAGCTGGGCCGTCGATTGAAAACCTGGCCGGGTTCGCTTTCCTGTGAGCCAAACAGCAGTTGGGTGCGGTTGATACTNGCGCTGCGAATCGCGTCGACGACCGGGATTGTGTAAAAGCTGGCGCTCAGAAATGTTTCTCCCTGTGCTTGGGTGATGACATCAAGATTCAAGTCGTAACCAGAGAAGCGCATGACCTGATTAGCCTGAGTGAAATCAAAACCGCCTGACTGATTGAGGTGCAGGCTTGCGGTCCATTCATTGCCATCGCCTGACAGACGCAGGATGTCTGCGAGACCGTCGCTGTTCATATCAATCAACTGCAACTGGCCGCTTGAATCCAGATCGCTCTGCCAGTCAGCTTGCTCTATGAACCCGATAGTCTGTTGGAAATGGATATTCATTTGCCCTAGTCCGTTTGAGCCGGCATTGATGTAGGCAATGTCNAGCAGGTGATCGTTGTTCAAATGCGCCAGGCTGGGCGTAGGCATCCACTGGTCACTTCTGAGCAGAGGTCTGTCAGAACGCTGCTGGTCAGCCCACTGTTCGACAAAGCCTTCGAAAGGAGAGGGCAGATCAACNGTCACTTCGATCACCACCCCTTGTTCAGGGTTNATTNCCAGTCTGCCACCTANGTCAGTTTCATTTCCGGCCCGTTGTATCGGCNTAATGTCGCGATTGAGGGTTGAAAAGCGGGCATTCAGCGTAAAGCTCTCATCCTGNGTGCCCAGGAAGAGACCGTATTGGTCATTTCCGGCCATCAGAAGGTCCATGAGTCCGTCTCCGTTAATGTCAGTGGGGATGTTGCTGAAATAAACTCTCTGNCTATCTGGNATGGTTGCGATAAGGTCCCATGCGGTAAGCAGTTTTAGGTTTCTGGCATAACCCTCGACGGCGGTAGACANACTGAAAACACCGCTGTCTGCGAACAGCACCAGTTCTTTGCCGGGTTCTTCCCGCAAGTCTGCAAAGCCAACGGCGATAATTTCGGTCTTTATTTCNATACGGCTGGGATTGGCATTGAACCCGCCATCTTCCTCTTGATAGTGGATGTGCAGTTCGCGTCCGAATGCTGGATCAAACGCTGAGTAAACGATNTCTTTGGCANCGTCGCCATTTAAATCCTCAAGTATCAGAGGGTCCCAGTTGTTTTCACGGATCAGTTCGAAAGCGGTGTAGTTGGGTTGCGCATTCACAGCGGCGCTTCCCCAGAGCCACAGAAGTATNGTGAGGGACGNAAGGTTTCGTCGTAAAGATGNTGATTCGTTTTGCTTGACTTGGTTATGATTCATCGAGCGCCTAGTTTTNCTCTTCGGTGAGTTCCCCGTCATCGCTACTCACATTAATCAGACCCAAAATAGTGTGTGACTTTTCACCCTCGCTGCGCTGGTATCGATACAGTGAGAACAGCCACAGGTCAACCAGTGTAAAACTGTCAGCATTCGGGTTTATCGAAGATTCGTAACGAATCANCGGGCCCAGCGATATCTTGCTGATACGCCTNCCCGGATCCCACAGATTAACGGATTCATTTCTCACTTCTCCGTTCTGCAGNAGTGTAAAGTTCACGCTCTCGCCGTATTCGAATTCCTGATTCAGTCGGTTGACCAGGTCTTGCGCTGACTGCAGATACTGGCCGTTGACCGCCAATATCAGGCTGTCTTTTTGGATANTCGCGGTGGTCAGTGGGCTGCCGGCAAATAATTCAATGACGCGCGCGGCGGGGAGAACGCCCTGATCGGCAACCCTGACAAGCTCAGTTCGATAGCCTGCCCGGGTGGCGAGCGGGTCGGCTCGGTACAGTTCGCGTGGTCCGGGAATTTCTGCAGNGGGAAAAGCTTCAACGGTGGTNNCGTAGACGAGAGTGTCCCGACGAATCTGGAAGAGGTATCGATTGCTTACCGATGGCAGNCTCCGGAGCGCCTGAAGGCTGTCAGGATGATTAAGGTGTGTCTCGTCGATTTGAAGAATGATATCTCCAACCTCAATCCCGGCTTCGGCAGCAGGTGAATTGGCTGCAACTTCCCGCACCCGGACTCCTGGCAGNGACTGAATGTTGAAAAGAGAATCNCTTTCATTCGGGANCACATTAAGTCCAAAGTCAACTGTCCCGGTGCTCGTTGNGCGCNTAAGCTCGATCTCTTCAGGTGAAAGNGTGATAGATGGCAATAAAATTTTTGGTTCAAAGCTGACGCAGGCGGTCAGAGTTAGCNTTAGCCAGNGAAAGCANAACCGGAAAGAATTNNTCATANTTCAAAGTNTACGTGTTTGNACGACAATCAGGGANGCAGTGACTAGAACGAGTAAGCTGGGGATGGGTACCCAGTAATTGAGCTGTATTACCCTATCATCAATCAGTACGTCGGAATAACCGCGNACCAGCCGGCTCACATCCTGCAGATAGGACTGATCGATCAGCGNAGGTTGAAAGCTCGCATAAAGNTAGTAAGCATAATCACCCAGCATGCCTTTGAAAATATCCATGGCGAGCGTGATGCCGAGCGCCGAAACTACTGCNTGAGTTGCCGTATTGGCGATGACAGAAAGTAGCAACCCGAGGGCAATTGCAGCCGGCAATGGAGTCAGTGCNAGTNGGAGGCCCAAGACAATTTCGTCNCGAATCTCGGCTTCGCTGATCAGCTCAAAACCGTCTTCTATAACNGGGCCGAANTCCCACAGCAGCCCGCTCAGTAAATAGCTTGAGACGATCAGAATCCCCACTNCCATGANTGCCAGAGCATGGAGNTGNAACAATTTTGACATCACAATCAAGCGGCGGCTGCTGCAGCGGATTAGCTGATGCCGCAGTGTGCCGCTTTCCAGTTCGGCGCTGAAGCTGTAAGACGCTTGTGCNACCAGCAGCAGAAAAAGTAGTGTGATACCGGTATCAAGACCATCAACAAAATGTCCCCAGGCGTTCCTGGCNATGACAGCGTCAAAACTGCTCGAATTCATCAGNCTATNCCTGGCGGCAGTTCCTGTATCTGCGATTTTTGACGCCATAAACTGAACAGCAGCCGCCGCGGAAGGCAGGAANATCAGCAGTCGGGCGCCAAGTGCATAGCGTGCCACNNAGAACTCACTGCGCAGGGCCTGAATTAGGCTGGNCATGCTCATCAGTCTNATCCCTGTGTCAGCCGTNTGAACAGAGAGCCGAGCGATGCGCGCTCGGTGGCCAGTTCATAGACGGGNATCCGNTGCTGCGCCAGGTGACTGTTTATTGCTGCGGCATTCATGACGTCTGCAGACACCCAGATTTCNTCATCCATTGTCCCNGGTTNACAGCTGATGCCTGAAATTGTCTGCAGCGCTGAGGCNGCGCCAACAGGATCATTGGTGCGAAGCCTGACCTTGCTGGTTTCTGAGCGCAGCATTGCAGATTTTTCTCCGCTTCGAATGATCTTCCCCTCGTGGAGAATTGCCAGGTGACTGCAAATATCTTCCAGATAGGGGAGCTGATGGCTGGACAGCAGGAAGCTGGTGCCGCGTTCTTGATTGAGCGACTTGATCAGCAGCAGGACTTCTTCGACACCACCGGCATCAAGTCCGTTGAACGGCTCGTCCATAAACACCAGATCCGGTTCTGAAATCAGCGCATGCGCGATCGAAGCCCGGCGCTTGTTGCCCAGCGACAGGGTTTTTATCGGGAAATTGCTGAACTGGCACAGCCCAAGCAGCTTCTCGAGCTCTTTAGGATGCCGCCGTGATTGTTTGCTGAGTAAGCTGGCATGCTGGAGACATTGTCTGATGGTGAGGTTAGGGTTAAGACTCGGTGAATCGAATACCGCCGTCACTTTGCCTTGGGCCGTGCACAGATCAGTCGGCGTCAGTCCCAGCACCGAGACCTCGCCTTGGTCAAACCGCTGCAGACCGAGAATGCATTCCAGCGTGGTTGTCTTGCCGGAACCATTCAGACCCACCAGGCCCTGAATGCCCCCCGAGGTAAGCGTTAGATCTAAGCCTTTAAGCACATCCAGATTACCATAGGTTTTCTGGAGTCCAGAGATGAGAAGCGCAGGGGTCTGAGTGCTCATACTGTTTCTCGCAAAAATCTGGGCAAACGGATTGTTCTTGCTACGACCCCTGGCCTGCTTTCCGCTAAAGGCTAGTTGACAAACAAATCTTCGACTTGAAGCTGCTGCACTGAGCCAAACTGTTCAAGCTCATCGACGTCGATAATTGATAAATCGCCAACGATTGAAATGAGTTTAGCTCGGTCTTTGACATGCTCTGCCTGAAAATCCAGAAGGTCAGCCAGTTTGGTTTGCTGCAGTTTCCGGTAGTTGTCCCGTCGGGGGTCGCCTTCCAGTCCCTGGCGTTCCCAGGTGCGAACGGCTCCGATTACTTCGCGGAAATTGAGTTTCGAAGTGCGGTACCGGTTCAGCATTGAATTGACAGACTCCTCAAATCGTTCTGAAGAACTAGGCATGTTGTCTATCAGGTCGATAAAGGCGGCGAGTGCATCGACCGTCTTGTCGGTTTGTGTGCCAATTGAGCCCATCATCAGATTTTCGGCATTGATCCGGCTGCCAGACGAGTAGCGTGCCGAAGCCGAGTAGGCGAGGGCCCGGGCTTCGCGCAATTCCTGAAACACCACGCTGGACATGCCACTGCCGAAATAGCTGGTATAAAGGTTGGACAGCAGACCGTCTTCCGAATCGTAGACGCCATCGGCGAATTCTATCCTGACCTGAGCCTGGGCGGTTTGCTGGTCGACAACCAGAACTTCTGAGGTGTCGATTTCACGCGCGTTTCGAAACCGATACTTAGGTGTGTCCCGAAGATCATCATTGACCTCATAGCTTCGACGTAGCGTTTCGACCAATTCTTCAAGCGGCATTGATCCGGTGTAGGCCAGTGTATGCTTGTAGTTGAGCAACTGGCCGGGCGCGTCCAGCAGGTCATCGAGTGCGGTGCTGAGGATTTCCTCGCTGCTCATGGCTTCCAGCATGGGCGAATCCTCACCAAAGCGGTTGTACATAAAAAGCGCCTGTGCGATCGCCGGAGGCGAGCTCTTTTGATCCTGCCGAGACTTGAGCAGGATGCTTTTCAACTGCTCGAGGGTCTGCACGTCCGCACTGGGTTCTCTGATCAGCTGCATCATCAGATCGACTGAATTTTCAAACTGGGCATCCAGTCCCGAAACGGCGAAAGCGGAGCTGTTTTCTCCGGCGCCAAAGCGGAATTCCGTGCCCATGCGGTACCATTCCTTCTGTAATTCCCCGTTGCTCAGTGAGTCAGTGCCGGCAACGTCCATCAACGCGGCCGCCAATCCGAGTTGCTTGTCTGCTTCCGTCCCAACATCAACGGAAATGGAGAATGAAAACAGATCATTGAGCGGATTCGGCGCATAGTACAGATCAACTCCGGGAGCAAACTCAATGATGCGGTAGTTACTGTCCATCTCCACGAAAGTTGGCTCAATTTCTTCGACCTGCATGGCCAAAATTTGAGAGGCAAATTCCGACTGTCTCGTCGGATCGATAGTCACCGGATCGATCTGAGGCTTTTCGACTTCCGGAACGACATGCTGGGCATCGACGCGGTAGACCGCGACGTAGTCATCTCCGAAGTATTTGTTGGCGACATCAACGACATCCTGCTTGGTAAGCTGTTTCATGCGGTCAATTTCAGCGATGTGATAATCCCACTGTGCCCCCTCGATGAAAGCCTGTCGCATCATGGAGACCCTTGCGGTATTGAATTCGAGGCTGGCTTTCTCGCCCTTTAGAAAGTCGTTAATGATCGCTGAGATGATCCACTCATCAAATTCGCCTGACTTGATGATCTCGAGCTGGTCCAGTAACAGCTGTTCAACTTCCTCAAGAGTTTGATCTTGTTTAGGTACTCCGTACAGCGACTGTGAGCCAAAGTCATTGAGAAACATAGGCGAAGAGCCTGCCTGTGAAACAAGCTGCTGTTGATTAAGATTCAGATTGATCAGGCCGGCAGTCCGGTTGTCCAGAATCATGTCAATCAGAATCAGCGCCTCTTTGTCCGAACTGCCGTTAGGGGCAGTGCGAAATGCTAGCTGGACCTGTTCTTCACCCGGATATTGAACCGTNCGTCGCTCGGCGCCCTGCAGACGCGGCTCTTGCCAGGGTCCGACTTCGGGGACCGGCCTGCGTTCCCAGTNGTNGAATTTTTCGGCGATAAGATTGATAGTTGCNTCNANATCAANATCACCACTAATAAAGATGCCCATGTTGTTCGGCACATAGTAGGTGTCAAAGTAGTTCTGGATATATACCAGAGAGGGATTTTTNAGATGCTCGATGGTCCCNATTGTCGGCTGNTGACCGTAGGGGTGNACTTTNTAGAGNAGTTCGTCCACGGCAGTCCCGATGATCCGGCCNCCATTGTCGAGAGTCCTGTTTTTCTCCTCGTAAACGGTTTCCAGTTCTGTGTGGAACAATCGGAAGACGGGATCAACAAATCTGTCTGCCTCNATTTCGGCCCACTGTGCTAGCCGGTTGGCGGGCAGCCCTACCTTGTATACTGTTTCCTCATACCAGGTATGGGCATTCAGCCCACTGCCCCCCATGCCGTTGTANAGCTTGTCAATTTCATTGGGGACCGCATATTCAGCAGCCTNCTGCGCNTCAGTATTGATTTCGGCATAAATNTCTGCGCGCCTGGCAGGGTCGACTTCCTGAAAGTGTTCTTCATACAACTCGACTATTCGGTCGAGGTGGGGCTTTTCGGCCTCATAGTCGAGCGTTCCCAGGTTCTGATTGCCCTTAAACAGAAGATGCTCTAAGTAGTGCGCNAGACCCGTGCCGTCGGCAGGATCATGCTTGCTGCCGGCGCGCACGGCGATTTCAGCGTAAAAGCGCGGCTCTTCGTGGTTTTCGGTAAGGAAAACTTGCAGTCCGTTATNGAGCTCGAAAATATGGGCGTCGAGGGGATCTTCCGGATTGGGTTCGTTAATCCGCCGGTAGCCTGCCGCAGTGTTCTCTGTCGACGGGTNGGTCACGCTAGAGGAGCCGGTTGGAGTTTCTCCGCATCCCGCTAATGCGAGCAGCAGGNCGNCGGTCAGCCANCAGGTGAATTTGGCTCTGGGCTCAGATTTGTAGGCGGTCGNCATGNGTACTCCTGATAAGTTTAAAGGGTCAGNNGCTGGTTCTACAGCTCTGCTTCGTTCATTGATTGCGTGGTCATTAGTCCGGTGATTATCTGACCCAGAAACTTTTCCGCTTCCTGCATCTGTGAATCACTCAACAGTTGACTCAATTCCATTCTGGCATCCNNTAATGCCTNCANTTGCCGCTGACTTTCATCGACGGCGTCCCGGTTAGATCGGCTAACCNGNTCCTGTCCAGCGCCCATATGACGCATCAGGATCTCAAGCACTATTTCCTGGTTCGCCTCGTTCAGACCTCCGGAAACGNGTGCCAACTGGNGGGTAAAGTTGCTGCGTAACACACNTTCTTGAAAGCTGGCTTCATACTCATCAAAGGTTCGCAGTTCCNGATCTGAAAGCAGTTCAGTGATTTTGCCGCGTAAGTAAGCCGGCGAGGACAGTTCTTCCAGACTTATCGAAGACACAACGCCGGAGGTCCGGTCGCGGCTTGCCNGGTTTCTCTCGAGAAATACGGTAGTTATGACAGAACCGATTTCTGCTTTACGTTCGGCGGTCATATCCAGTGCGTCAAGAAATTGCCCGTAGCGCATCTGCGCCTGCATTTCAGTCATCTGCCTTTGTGAATTGTCGACATATCCCTGTGGCGGGCCGCCCTGCGCCAGTGCGTCGCTGATCAACAGGAAAGTCCCGACTGTCAGCAGCAGTTCAATTCTNTTCATGNTCCACCCAAGACTGANGCANAGGGGCTTATGGTAAGTAAAAATCAGTGAAAAACCTATGGTTTACTCGGACCCATGGCGAAGCCGTAAAAACATGCTCAGAATCCCAANCACTNAAGCCATTNCNGACTTTGTCAACCCCACGTGTATGGCACGCGGGAGGATGAAGATGGCCCGGGAAACGGCTATGCTTAGGCTTCATACAGGGCAATTCGAAGCCAGCANCCTATCGTNGNCGATAGATATCGAAATGGGCGCTGNACCCACTNTTNTAGGATNATCCGCAGTGGACATTTCAAAAGTTCGNTTCCTCTNCTGCTNTGTTGCGTTTTGTTTCGAATTTCGGGGGTGAATCATGTGCGGAGGAGAACAGGAATGCGTAGGCAAAACCGACCAGTTGGGGCACTGATTGTGCTGACCTTCGCGCTGACCGTCATGGCAGAGGCGCAGGAGAGCCAGAACGAGGCCTGGGCGAATTACGATGAGCCCAGCGACCTGGCTCGTCTGGCTGAATTGGACAATTCACGCATGCACTACCGGCTGCTTCGTTCCGGCATGCAGACCCCTGGCGGTTTGTGGGCCAGTCTGAACGACGAAATCAATGGACTGACGACGGCCCGTTATCGGGCACTCGAGCCGTTGGTGGTGGAATCTTCGATTGCCGAGCTGCAGGAAATGATTGATGCCGGGGATCTCAGCTACGAAGAGCTCACGCTCTTCTATTTATCGCGCATCCGGGAAACAGAGGGAGACCCTGCCAGATATCTGAACGCTGTGATCAGTCTAAATCCTGCGTCTGTCGAGAGAGCGCGGGCACTCGATCATGCGCGGCGAGTTTACCCTGACGTCGAGCGGAACCCCATTTATGGCATTCCGATTCTGCTGAAGGACAACGTCAACGCGGCCGGGATGGCGACCACTGCCGGAGCGGTCGCGCTGCAGAACAATTTTGCTAATGATGCGTTCATTGTTGAGAAATTGCTGGATAAAGGAGCAGTCATTCTCGGTAAAGCCAACTTGAGTGAATGGGCTTATTTTTTCTGTGATGACTGTCCGTCCGGATGGAGTGCAATGGGCGGTCAGACTCTGAATCCCTATGGCAGATTGCAGTTTAATACAGGTGGCTCCAGTGCCGGCAGCGGCGCGTCAATTGCAGCGAATTACGCNGCGGCAGCAGTTGGCTCAGAAACTTCCGGCTCTATTCTNTCNCCTTCAAGTGCCAACTCTTTAGTGGGCTTGAAGCCGACAACCGGCTCTCTGAGTCGCACCGGCGTGGTGCCAATATCNGGCAGTCTTGATACCACAGGGCCAATGGCTCGGTCAGTGGCCGATATCATCATTTTGTTCAATGCCATGACTGGATATGACCAGCGTGATACCGCAATGCCGATGATGAGCGACGACCTGCAGTTGGAGCATCGCGATAAGTCGATGGCGGGCTTGCGTCTGGGAGCCCCTGAACACTATCTGGAAAATGCGCTTTTCGTAAAGGCGCTTGGGCTGTTATCGGCTGACGAGGCTGCGATTGTCGAGATCAGCTTGCCCGAAATCGATACGCAGAGATTCGGGGCTCTGCTGGGGCGGGAAATGGTGAGAGACCTGGCTATCTATCTCAGGGATCATGCATCCCCCATGGTCATGATTGATTCTGTAGATGATCTGCAGGCGTTCAACCTCCAGCGCCCGGATTTGAGAATGCCCTACGGNCAGGCGGAGGTTGATCGCATGATTGAGCTGGACATCGGNCCGGCGGAGCTGGAAACGCTCCGTGACAGTCTTCAGAGCGGTGCTCGCGCTGCCATGGAGGCTCTATTCGCNGNCAGTGACCTCGANCTGTTGTTGAGTATGGATAATCGCAACGCAGGNTTTGCTGCGCTTGCAAATTATCCGGCGCTCACGGTTCCGCTGGGCTACTCGGACGANGGCAGGCCGGTGAATCTGACGTTGATCGCACCACCTTTTCAGGAGCAGTTGCTGGTGGATGTGGGCGGAAGATTCGAGCGTCTTGCAGACGCCCGACGGGTGCCTGCTGCTTATCCTTGAGTTGAGGTATGCTAGGCGTTAGTCACATAGCTCAATTGTCAGGTCAGCACGCTGATGTGCTGCATAAACTCCGGCCCTGCTGAACAGCTGAGCGCCGGTAACTGAGTTAAAAAGTGGCGAACCGGGAGTGAGCATGGACAGTACGGCAAAAAATAGGAGCATTACACAGACATGGTTCGCGATTGCTCTGTGGAAACGCATCCTGACGGCGATGGTGATTGGTGCATTACTGGGTTCTCTTTGGGGTCCCGGCGCGGAGGCAATTGGCTGGATAGGAGATCTCTTTATCCGGCTTATACGCATGATCGTTGTGCCACTTGTGTTTGTGACCATTGTGTCCGGCGTGGTCTCGATGGGCGATCCTTCCAAACTCGGTTCATTAGGAGTCAAAACTCTGATTCTGTATATGCTGACCACGCTGGGAGCCATCACAATCGGGCTTATTCTGGCGGTTTTGATTCAGCCCGGCAGCGGGGTTGATTTGACGGGGGCGCCCACATCAACCCTTCAGGAAACCATTCCCCTGTCGGAACGTTTGATTTCCATTGTGCCGGAAAATCCGATCGCTGCTCTGGCAGAAGGCAACATCCTAGCCATCATATTTTTCGCTATCCTGATCGGTGTAGGTGTGCTGTCCATCGGAGAGTCTGGTAAGCCAGTGGCGGAATTCATGGACGCATCGAGCGAGGTGGTGCTGCGCATTACGCACTGGATCATGGAAATCGCCCCATTTGGCGTGTTGGCTCTGATCGCGAGAGTGACCGGCGCCCAGGGGTTTGATGCGCTGCTCAATGCTGTGGTGCTGGCTATCACTGTATTGATCGCCTGTGCCGCCCACCTCGTGCTCACCCACGGGATCGTTATCATGCAGCTAATGCTGAGATTATCGCCCATCAATTTCTTTCGCGGAGCTCGGGAGGCAATGCTGGTCGCGTTTTCCACGTCATCCAGTGCAGCTACGCTGCCGGTCTCCATGTCGGCTGCAGAGGACAATCTTGGGGTGAAGCCAGTGGTTGCCTCCACGGTGCTGCCGCTGGGCGCTACCATCAACATGGATGGTACTGCTCTGTATGTCGGTATTGTGTCAGTCTTCGCAGCGCAGGCCTTTGGTATAGATTTGACGCTGACGGATTATCTGATCATGGCGGGGACTACGACGCTGGTTTCAGTCGGTACGGCCGCTGTACCCAGTGCGTCCCTGTTTCTGATGGCGGCGGTAATGGAGACCATTGGCATGACTGCGCAGCAGATAGCCGTGACAGTGGGATTTATTTTTATCATTGACCGGCCGTTGGATATGTTGCGAACTTCGATCAATATTGCGGGTGACCTTGCGGTATCGACAGCGGTTGCTTCCTGGGAAGGAGAGTTTGTCCGTGAAGTATTCGATCGGCCGCTGAATTCCTGACAGGCACTGATCAGTTCGGCGCTCTAACGTTGCTCGCGCGATTGCCCGGGCCGCCTGATAAAACGGCGCGGGACAACTGACGCTGCTGCTCACGCTCCTCCTGAAAGCTGTCGAATACTTCCAGTTCTGCCTCATCCAGAAAATAGGAAACGGCCTCTCGCTGGGCTGTAGGAGAGTCGAGGGCGAAAAGCTCCCGGCGTATTGACCGACGACCCTCCGGGTTGCCAACGTTTTCCTCGATGATAACGCGGCGCCTGCGATTGGTTTCCGCTATTTGGCCTAACAAAGAATCAACTATTTCCTCCATTCTCTCGCTTGACACGGCAAGCGCCTGCAAAAACCCGCCGTAGTTGGTCTGCAAGTTCATGATTTCGGCCAACTCTTCCTGTTCGAGACTGGCGAGCTGTTTAAGTAAGCGGGTTCGGATCGGTATGTCGTTTTCCTGCTGCTGGAGTTCTACTTCACGAATAATCCTCTGACGAATCTGCTGCTCGATGCGTTGGAGATCAGGGCTGATCTGTTCGTGTGCCAGCGCGAGCTCATTATTCAGCGCTGCGGCAGCCTCCTGACTGGCGCTGAGTTCCCGGTTCAGGCTGGCAATCTGTGACTCGTAGCTGATGCGCTGCTCAGCAAATCCATCCAGTTCCGCGCGCATCTCGCTCAGCAGCGTCTNAACCGGGCCCAACTGATCGCTTTGTATCCGAGACTGNAAGTAAAACTGAAAGGCCATTGNGNTCGTGATGAGCAGCAGCGAGAGACCGCCGGCCAATGCCAGTTTGCCCAGTAGTTTGGANCGCTCTTCCTGAATCGGTCGTCGTNTGTGCATGATGCCCTCGGTGTCAAATGGATCGTCTGCTCTGAAGCTCGACGACTGTCTCAGAATGTGTAGGTCAGGGTGGCACCCAGACGAAGATCTTCGTCAAAGAAAGTCAGAAATGAACCTGTTTTGGCGGAAATGCTGATGATTTGCGAGCTGACCGACCAATTGTCATTAATGGTGTAGTCCAGTCCCAGAAACATCAGCAGGGACTGTGCTGACAGATCTCCCTGCAGGGTCGCCGAGAANTTGAGNTCGCCATTTCTCAGGGCGTTGCTGTAGCGGACCAGCCAACTGCCGAAAACGCCGTCGTTGGTCAGCGCCTGTCCGGGCAACAACCCCTCGTCTTCATCGAGCANGGTCTGAGCCTGAATGCCTAGGCTGACGTTCTGTTCGTTGTCGATAGCAAATTCAAAACCGAAAGACGTGCCCAACTGATCCTTTCGAAGGTTGATCGGAGCGGAAAGTGAACTGGTCCCGGGAAAGGCAAAGCTGTCTGCAAGAATGTTATGGCTGAAGGCGAGATCAAAGTTGAGCAGGACCTTACCTATCGCCCGATTTGCACTGAAACCCAACAGGAAAAAATCGTTAATATCAGGCCGTGCATCGGGTGTGTCGGGCAGGGGCGGATCGTACCGCAGCTGATTCTCATATAGGTAGGCCGCCATGACCGCNATGTCGCTGCCTTCAAACGATTTCTTCCATTGTGTGCCGGCTTCAATCAGGACCTTNCCATCACGATCGTAGNCCGGCAAGTTGAAACCGGGGTCAAAAAACAGGGGGCTGCCGCGTATGGGGGCCGGATTGAACTCGGGATAGAGGTTGACGAAGGTCGACAGACTGCTGTTNTTGGCTGAATCGAAATAATCCCAGACCAGCATGGCCTGACTCAGGCGGGCGTCTTCGATGTCGATGATCGTAAAATCGCGNAACTCGCTGTTGTTGATGATATCGAGTACGGAGTTGCCGACGGTTTCGCCCCAGACAATCGTCTGACGACCGAGTTTAAAGCTGTGCTTGCCNNTGCTGCGCTGGATAAACAGATCGTTCAGCTGCCCCTCGGTCTCCACAGCATCCCCGTTACTGACAAATTCATAATCCTGATTCCAGTAAATACGNTACCACATGCTTCCCTGCAGCACCCAGCCCGGAGCGAAAGCGTTCTGATAGCGGATGTTGAACTGCAGCCGATTGGTCTCCAGATCGGCTCCCTTGGGAAAGCTGCCGAAGGGTCCCAGATCGATTGCGTGATTGTTGGCTTGCCCGGAGGTAGACTGGCTTATGCGGATGGTGAAATCTTCAAGCCACTCAGCAGTCGGAGATTTTTCGATCTCTTCCTCGAAGGCGCCAGTGAAAATGTCTTCATCAAAGCCGAAGTCTATGCTGGGATCAAAGCTGACATCTGGATCAAGGATCAGGGGTTCATCCTGACGGGCCAGCAGTAATGCAGGGTAGTTTAGCGAGGCCAGAGCAAGGGCCATGCCGGCGATTCGCAGAAGAGCCATAATAAAGGAATCAATCGACCTGCTGCCTGAGCTTCTCCAGCTCAGTTTCCCGAAATGCGACGTCTGTGAGCGTGCGTGTGGTCAGAAATTTATCTTCGACCTCAACATCCGTATAGATCTCAAGAAAGGCCATGTTTGAGAGGCGGTTGCTGACCAGATTCATCATGGTGAGTGAGCGGGCCATCCAGATATCGTTGACNAACTCTATCCGTGAAGCCAGCAGTCGTTTGATCTCATTGTCGTACTGGTCAAACATTTCGACTCGCAGCACGACAAAACGCTCTTTGTCNACGTAATTCACGGTTCTGGAGTAGCGCGATTTCAGAGCGCGCTCGGCGTTCGGAATTAGCTCGATCTTCCACACCTCCCGGCCCGACTCTGTCGTTTCATCAAGTATGTTGATTTCGTACTCTTCCAGTTTGCCTGTGTCGGTGTCTTCGGTGGTGAACTCGGAACCGAACACTGAGGCGGGTTCTGCATCGTCGTCAGAGTTTCCGCTTGCTATACGCTTTACGCGGCCGAGGGCAGAGAGATATAGCCAGGTTTCGTTGTCGCGCTGGGTGTCGTCGTAGGAAAAAGAGAGCATCCCGACGCCCCGCTCCGCCGCGGGTTCCTGAACGATGGTGACGTTTTTCGTATCCTTGCCGTCTTCACCGTAGTTCTTGCCCACTGATTCCAGTGACTTTATTCTGGGGCGNTCAGCGCAGGTAATACGATTGTCCTTAATGCCGAACCGACAAGTGGACAGCTGCATGCGGTTGAACGCTGAGTCTGAAGTCGCGCGTTGACTATCCTCCACCCGTTCCATGATTTCCAGTCCTGAAAGATTCTGGGCAAATGCCGGCGCGCCGAAAACTTTCCACAAGAGTATGGTCCAGAGCAGTCGATGAGAGGTCATGCCATTTTCTCCCTGAAATGAATTCGGGTGTCCGCGTCTTTCACGCCAAAGGTCGGTTTGAAGATGATAATCATGGCCGGTATCAGAAACAAATCACATAGCAGAGCAACAAAGATTGCTGCNGANCCGAANAAGCCCATTTTGGCCATGCCAAGATAATCAGAGAAGCTGAGCAGGGCAAAACCCAGGCCTAGCACCATAGTGGTGAACATCACCGCCTGACCCACATCGCGAATAGTGGATACCAGGCTTTCACTGATGCTGCCGGTCCGGATCAGCTCCACCCGGTAATGTGTCATGAAATGAATCGTATCATCCACCGCAATGCCAATGATCAGAGGCGCAATCAATAGGGTATCGGTATCCAGTGCAATACCCAGAAGCCCCATAAGGCCGAACCCGAGTAGTGCCGGAATCATGTTCGGGATCATCGCCATGAGTCCGCCCTGGAAGGAGCCGAGCGTTATGATCATNATGACACTGATGACTGCAATGGCGAANGTAAAGCTGGAGAACTGCGAATTGGCNACCTCGTCTGCCATGCGCATCAGCAGGGCCATCGAGCCNGTNAGGTAGACTTCCAGCTCGGGGAATTCCGATTCAAGTGGGCCGAATACTTCATCGATCTCCTGTGAGATTTCCTCGAAAAAGCGCTGGTATTGATAGCTTCCGGCGTTGTAAATGTTCAGTGAAATNTGGGAGCGGCTGTAGTCGTCCGACACTAGTGCCCGGCGGTCCTCGGGGTTTGCGCTGTTGAACAGGTAGAGAAGCTGNGAAATCATCTGGTCATCATCTGGNACCCGATAATAGGCCGGATCATCATCGCTCATGATCTTATAGGTGTCCTTNACGATATTGGCCAGTGAATTGGTGCGGGTGACCTGATCGGAATANCTGGTCTCGATGCGGCTCTGCAGTTGATCCATGGCCTGCATNAGGCGNGGNTTGTANAGTCCGTCGGACGTGTGGGTATCAACCATGATCACCATGGACATGGCGCCNGCCATATTTTCGTCAACCGTTTCGTAGGCGACCCGGATAGCGCTGCCCTCTTTNGTGAGTTCAGTCATGTTGGAGTCGATGCGAATTAGCGTCATNCCGTANGAGCAGAGCGCNAANANGCCTGCGAACNCGCTNAGCACCAGCCAGGGGCGTCGTGCCACAAAGTTTGGTACTGCTGAGAGAATAGCCAGTTGCCAGTTNACCACNATATATGTCAGCAGTGAGATAACCGTGATATACGTGCCGACCCATGGCCCTAGCATCAAANACATGGCGANGACATAGACGAGNGCCGTGCCTATCTTGGTGCTGTTGCTGAGCCTGTNCCAGCGAGCCCCCANTCTGTCGGCCAGGCTGGNATCGTCAGNTTCCGGTGCGCCAGGGTGCCAGAGATCGAGGAGAATNGGCAGNAANACNAGGGTNAAAAAGAAGGCCANCACGACNCCANAGGCAGACATCATGCCGAAGACCTGAATNGGCANCAGCTCTGAAGTGGTCAGGGCCAGAANGCCAGCCATGGTTGTGATTGTTGTCACCATGATAGCCAAGCCNGTCTTGCCGTAGGATTTGGACAAGGCGTCGTAGTGGNCATCACCCNNGCGTCGAAAGCNGAAATAGGCACTCATCACGTGAACGCAATCAGCAATCCCNACGGCAAACACCAGCATTACNGTCAAGGCAATCATCTGCGAGATGGTCACACCTAACCACACNGTGAAACCCCAGGTCCANGTCATGCTTGCAGCGATGGTTACCATNGGCCATAGAACCGCGCTGAAGCTTCTGAACAGGATATAAAGCANCAGGGTGAAGATCAGCACCATCACCAGACCCAGAGTCTGCATTTGGGTCAGCATGTCCATCATGAATTCCATCATAGGAGGGTTACCTACGGGAAAGAATTCAAATTGTTCATCGTATTTCTCATACAGTGCCTTGGTCATGAGATGAAAGTTGGTGTAACCCAACATGTCCACCGGCTCGAACGAGACTTCCTGAATTTGCGCAGATTCATCGAAGTCAAGGTCGAAGCTGTCATCAGTGGAAAAGGCATCAAAGTCGATGAAGCTGTCATCCAGCACGATGTCAGTGGCGTTTACCGCCGGCTCATAGCCCTCGATGGGCTGGGCACCAAAATCGGTTTGTATCATCACAGCGCCGTAGCGGGCATCAGCCGAATAGAACGCCAGCAGATAATCCTGCTGATTCAGGGCGCGTGCTTTAATTGCCGCGAGTTCGTCATCAGATGCGGGAAGTTGTTCTGGCACCAGCCGATTGGAGAGCAGCGTGTCTCCCTGATTCTCCTGGAAGCGGAGATTGGCGATCGACTGCACGCGTCGCACATGATTCAACTCATCAAAATCGAGATTGATGCCGTTGATCGCGTCGGGGTAATCTTCTGGGCGCAGTTGCTGCCAGTAGCGAAGGTCATTGGTTAACTGCTGAATAGCGAGCAGAGATTCCCTCGAAAAAACATCACCGTCCTTGGCCCGGTACACTAAAAATACCGAATCATCGCTGCCAAACTGGCGGCGATATTCATTGAGCGCCAGCATCGACGGATCTTTCTGATCTAGAAAACCGTCAGTGGTCATGTCGAGTTCGGTGCGGGTAAAGATCCCCCACACCATGAGTAGGCTGATGACTATCAGGCCGGAAAGCACAAAATGCTTGTAGCGCAGGACCCGGTTGGGCACCTGGGCGAAAGTGTCACTCATCGCGATAAGCAGTTTTTCCATATTTCAGGTTCCAGCCTTGACCGGCAGAGCGGAGCTCTGCCGGTCAAGGTTTACGTTACTTCTTCTACTGACTGAATTGCCGTGATGCTATTCAAATCTTTGTCACTCGGACTGCCATGGGTCATATCAGGATGCCCCCTGAAGGGGTCCGTCTGATCAGGGACAGCGGTAGACTGCGAAACTCTGTTTACCAGCAGAAGCCGCTGTCATCGGAACAATGGCGTTGCCACCCATATCCCCCGCTTCGTTTCTCGCAAGGGTCAAAAGTTCATCTTCCTGACGCACGGTATTGCGTTCGATTAACAGCAGTCTGTCCAGGGTCGACGAGCTCGCGCGGCCGAGCGACTGGCAGGCGCTTATCTGACCTTCAGAGCGAAGCTCTACCTGCTGCCCGGGACCTGTCAGTTGCACCCAGCTGCCGCATGAGGCCAACAGCAGTGGCAGGCATAAAATCTTTACCAGGTGACTCATGGTGACTTGGCTGTCCGCTAGCGTTTTCGATTCATTGGCGATCTGCCTGATGTTTTGACAGGACTCTTCTTGTTAGAAGGTATGTTACCATCCTGCCCAAATTTGTCGCCGTTTTTATTTGGCGCTCAGACCAACCTCATTTCTGTTCCGGGCAGGAGGCAGGCATTTGACGGATACCAAGGGCACGCCTCTGTGTGAGCAACTCAGAGCCATTGTCGGTTCAGCCGGTTTTCTCGAAGGAGAGGACATCGAGCGAAAAAATTTCGAGGATTGGATGGGTGCCCGCGCAATTCGTCCGCCTTTGTTATTGCGTCCCGACTCCACGTCGCAAGTGTCCCAAATTCTGGCGCTGTGTCACGCAAAAAAGCAGCCGATTGCGCCCCAGGGTGGAATGACGGGAT
>NZJB01000063.1 GCA_002691885.1 Gammaproteobacteria bacterium | reverse complement strand
CATGCATAAATATTTGGGTAGGACGTCTGCATGGCACTGTTGATTTCAATTGTGCCGGATGACGTCAGAGCCACATCCAACTCTTCTAGACCGAGGTTTTCGGTATTGGGCTTCCGCCCGGCTGCGATCAGGACTTGATCGAATTCGAGCACCCTGGTCTTGCAGTTATTCAACACTTCAACTTTCTTCTCCCCGCTCTCAGCGAAGAAATGACACAAACTATGCTCGGTCAGCACGGTGATGCCATCTTTCTCAAATTGCGTGGTAACAGCTGCCGACACTTCAGCATCTTCTCTCGGCATGATGCGCTCTGCCNTATCGANCTGAGTGACTTGTGAGCCAAGNTGGTTAAACGCCTGTGCCAGTTCACAGCCTATTGGCCCGGCCCCCACCACCAGAAGACGTTTNGGCAGTTCTCGAAGTTTCCAGATGGTGTCNGAAGTCAGATAATCNNTATCTTCNAGTCCGGNNACTTCAGGAATCAGTGGGCGGGCGCCGGACGCTACAATAATCGACCGTGTGGTGATAGTGCGCTCNCCTACNGCGACTTCATAGGGAGATTTGATGAAAGCCTCACCTTGAACACATTCAACTCCAAGCGAAGTGAAGCGCTCAACTGAATCATGAGGNTCAATGGTTTTAATCACGCTCTGCACCCGCTCCATNACCGCCGCAAAATCCACCTGAGCGGTAGCGCCCATAAGTCCGAATTCCTCGGCTCTTCGGATGTAGGACATAATGCGGCCACTGCGAATCAGAGTCTTGCTTGGCACACANCCGGTATTCAGGCAATCTCCACCCATTTTGTTCTTCTCAATCAGAACAGTCTTGGCCTTCGAACCTGCCGCGATAATGGCAGCAACCAGGCCAGCAGAACCGCCACCGATCACAACAACATTCGCGTCAAACGATTCTGGCCGGGGATACTGCTTGGTCAGCTTTTTGCGCTTCAGTCGGTTTACGATCGCTCTTCCTATCAGAGGAGACACGCCAAGCAGGGCCAGTGAGGCAAGAACAGGCGCGCTCACCAAGTCAGACAGTGAATTGATTCGAGCGAGTTCCACTCCCGCGTTGACGTAAACCACCGTTCCCATCAACATGCCCAGCTGACTGATGCAGTAAAACGATCGCACGCGAATTGGCGTCAGACCCATCGCCAGATTTACCAAAAAAAACGGGAACAATGGGACCATACGCAGACTGAAGAGATAGAATTCCCCGTCCTTTTCGATACCCTCATTGATAGGTGTTAGAGAATCACCGAACCGTGACTGCACCCAGTCGCGCAACAGCAGTCGGGCGATCAAAAACGCCGCCGTGGCACCTATGGAACTAGCAAAAGACGCCAGCAGAGTCCCCCAGAACAGGCCGAACATGGCTCCGCCAAGGAGGGTAACGATGATTGCCCCGGGAATTGAAAATGCAGTGATCACCACGTAAGCAAGAAAGTACAGCACAGCCGCGAGCGGGAAATTCGTCTCTCGGAATTCTTGCAGGGCCATAATCTGGGACTGCACGAATCCGAGCGTGATGAACCGCCCGAGGTCAAAGAAATAGAAGCAGCCCAGCGCAGCAGCTAGGGCGACAATCACCGGGATCTTCGTTTTACTCACTTCGCGTACCTCAAACAGAAAAGACTCTGGGGGAACAGAACCTGTCGTAGAGGCTGCTGTCTGGCCGCAAAGCCTTTCAAATCATAGCCAATGATCCATAGGCCTGCAGGTCGGGTTAGTAACTCTGAACGACTACGCTATAATCTCTCTCCACTAATCAATTAACAAGCGACCCGCTACTCAGGTCGGGCTAAAGCGAGTATTTCGTGTCCCATAATCAGACTGACAGAAAATTCCCCCTGACCCGGATGCGGCGGATGCGCCGAGACCAATTTTCGCGCCGCCTTATGCGTGAAACGCATTTAAGTACAGACGATCTGATCTTCCCGGTGTTCGTCAAAGAGGGGTCTAGCGACAAGCAGGCTATACCCTCCATGCCTGAAATCTGTCGTTTGAGTATTGACCTTCTCCTTCAAGAGGCCGAGGAACTGGTCCAACTNGGTATTCCCGCCATCGCGCTCTTTCCAGTCGTCGGGCAGAANTCCAAGAGCCTCGACGGCAAGGAGGCCTACAATCCTGACGGTCTGGTCCAGAATGCGGTAAAAGCAGTGAAAACTCGCTTTCCTGAGCTGGGGGTTATTACAGATGTCGCTCTTGATCCGTATACCACTCACGGTCAAGACGGGATTATTGACGACAGTGGCTACGTGATGAACGAAGCCACCGTAGAGGTCCTCTGTCGACAGGCACTTTCCCATGCGGAAGCAGGAGCCGATGTGGTTGCACCATCAGATATGATGGATGGCAGAATTGGGTCAATTCGTAAGACGCTGGAAGACAACCAGCAAATTCACACTCGGATTCTCGCGTATTCCGCAAAATATGCATCGGCATATTACGGGCCCTTTCGTGACGCCGTAGGCTCGAGCGGCAATCTGGGCGCCAGCAGCAAGGACAGCTATCAGATGGACATCGCCAACAGCGACGAGGCACTCCATGAAGTTGGTCTCGACATTTCAGAGGGAGCTGACATGGTAATGGTCAAGCCCGGCATGCCTTACCTCGATATCGTTAGCCGGGTAAAGCNCGAATTGGCAGTCCCGACCTTTGTTTATCANGTGAGCGGTGAGTACGCAATGCATATGGCAGCTTTTCAAAATGGCTGGTTGGACAAAGACCGGGTTGCCCTCGAATCTCTGATGGCCATCAAACGAGCGGGTGCCGACGGCATTCTGACCTATTTTGCAAAGCATGTGGGTCAGTTGTTACAGCGAACAGACTGATTAATATCGACCCAATGAAATGGCGCCAAACCTTGATTCATTCTGAATTACGCTTATGATTAGAGTCCAAATCACGCGGACATGCGCCNGTCCGACCTAATCCGAACCGCCTGAACCGCNGCGTATTCAAAACCGAACAGGCAACACACTTTTTGATATTTATAAGGATTTTCTCATGAGCGAAAACATCGTTCACATTTCAGACAGTAGCTTCGAACAAGACGTATTACAGGCCGATGGGCCAGTCCTGGTAGACTTCTGGGCTGAATGGTGCGGACCCTGCAAAATGATAGCGCCGGTTCTGGAAGAAATCGCCGTCGACTATGAAGGCAAGTTGAAGATATGCAAAATGGATGTCGACGCCAATACTGCGACCGCACCCAAGTTCGGTATCCGTGGCATCCCCACTTTGATCCTGTTCAATAATGGCGATAAAGTAGGCGAAAAAGTGGGAGCCCTCTCTAAATCCCAGCTGGCTGCATTTATTGACAGCGCTATATAAATTGCGTTTAATAACCTTGCACCGAGGCCTTCGGCGCACGCATTTACCGGATCCCTTGGCAATGTTGTTGCCATAAGTAAATTCAACACGCGTTAGAACACCCTGCCGACCACTCGATCAACTGCATTACCAGGTTTCCAAGGCCAGCGTGGGCCCGATAGTGATTGGGGCGATCGCGGCAAAGTCGTCAGCCGGGGCACAGCGACCCTTGAGGGACGCTGATACCGGCCGACACGGCCGTAAGATAGCCCTTAAGAGAGGCGCAGCAACGCGTAACAACAGACCATATCAACAGAAACCGCGACAAGCGCTTCTCACAAATTGCCGCTACCGGTGCCTACAAGGCAATCACAACTTATTTTTCAATTGACTATCTTTCCATAATTTTCCATCTAATTCCGACGTACTATTTACCCACAGCGTGGGGACGAGAAAGCATTGCTAGCCTGAATGAATGAGCTCTGACCCGACCCTCTGCTGGCCCACATTGAAAGACTTCCAACTATGAATCTCACCGAATTGAAACAGAAGCCCATTGGCGAACTCATCGAAACCGCTCAGGAAATGGGTCTGGAGAACGTTTCCCGGACCCGGAAGCAGGACATCATTTTCGTCATTCTTAAGAAGCACGCGAAAAACGGCGAAGACATTTATGGGGACGGGGTGTTGGAGATTTTGCAGGATGGCTTTGGCTTTCTTCGCTCCGCTGATTCATCNTATCTCGCCGGACCAGACGATATTTATGTCTCCCCTAGCCAGATCCGCCGTTTCAACCTGCGCACCGGAGATACTGTCGCAGGAAAAATCAGACCGCCAAAGGACGGTGAGCGGTATTTTGCCTTACTGAAAATCAGTGAGATCAACTTTAATAAGCCCGATAACTCGAAGAACAAAATCCTGTTCGAAAATCTGACGCCGCTGTTTCCTCAGGACAGACTGGAGCTACAGGTAGGCAACGGCAGCACCGAAGATCTCAGCGCCCGTGTCATCGACCTGACCTCACCCATTGGCAAAGGGCAGCGCGGTTTGGTGGTGTCACCGCCAAAGGCAGGTAAGACGCTTATCCTGCAGAACATCGCTCAGTCGATCACGCGAAACAACCCGGAATGTCGTCTTATTGTCCTGCTGATTGACGAGCGTCCGGAGGAAGTCACGGAAATGCAGCGCTCGGTCAGGGGCGAGGTCGTCGCTAGCACATTTGATGAGCCGCCTTCACGTCACGTGCAAGTGGCTGAGATGGTCATTGAAAAAGCGAAGCGACTAGTCGAGCACAAAGAAGATGTCGTGATTCTCCTCGACTCAATTACACGACTAGCACGAGCGTACAACACAATTGTGCCTTCCTCGGGTAAAGTGCTTACCGGTGGTGTGGATGCGCATGCTCTTGAGCGCCCCAAGCGCTTCTTCGGTGCCGCGAGGAATTTAGAAGAGGGCGGCAGTCTCACAATCATCGCGACAGCGCTAGTCGAGACCGGTTCAAAAATGGACGAAGTCATCTACGAAGAATTCAAGGGAACGGGNAACATGGAGTTGCATCTGGACCGCAAGATCGCCGAAAAGCGAGTCTATCCCGCGATTAATGTGAGACGTTCAGGTACACGCCGGGAAGACTTGCTCACTTCAGAGGAAGAACTACAGCGCATGTGGATTTTGCGCAAACTGCTCAGCTCTATGGAAGACGTGCAGGCTACCGAGTTCATCCTAGATAAACTCAAGGATACCAAAACCAATGACGAATTCTTTAACGCCATGAAGCGCAAGTAATTCGCCGATCCGCTCTCATTAACTGAATAATACACCGCCCCAATGTCCTTCAAAGATTTGCGCGAATTCATCAGTCTGCTTGAGCAGGAAGGCGAACTCAAACGAATCACTGCCGCAATCGATCCCAATCTGGAGATCACTGAAATTGCTGATCGCTGTTTGCGAAACGGCGGCCCGGCTTTGTTGTTCGAGAACCCAAAGGGCTCGTCCGTTCCCCTACTCGCCAACCTTTTTGGCAATACAAAGCGAATCGCTCTGGCCATGGGGCAGCACGATCTTGAGGGTCTGCGCGATGTTGGCAGACTACTGGCGTTTCTGAAGGAACCCTCGCCTCCGAAGGGTTGGCGTGATTTATTGCAGAGCTTGCCCAGCTACAAAAACGTCCTGAACATGCCTCCGGCGGTTCGAAAAACAGCCCCCTGCCAGGAAGTCGTGATAGCTGAAAAGGACGTGGACCTCGGATTTTTACCCATTCAGACCTGCTGGCCCGGCGATGCGGGACCCCTGGTTACTTGGCCATTAGTAATCACCCGAGGGCCGGAAAAGGACAGGCAGAACCTCGGCATCTATCGGATGCAGAAGATTGGCCCGAACAAGCTGATCATGCGCTGGCTTTCGCACAGAGGCGGAGCGCTGGACTTTAAAGAGTGGCAAGAAAAATTTCCGAGCGAAGGGTTTCCGGTATCCATTGCCATCGGCGCGGATCCCGCTACCGTTCTAGCAACGGTCACTCCGATACCCGACACATTGTCCGAGTACGCATTTGCAGGCCTGTTAAGAAACAGCAAAACCGAAGTCGTGAAATCTCTGACCAATGATTTACAAGTGCCCGCCAGTGCGGAGATTGTCCTCGAGGGAGTCATTGAAACTGAAGAGATGGCAGACGAAGGTCCATACGGTGACCACACCGGCTACTACAACGAAGTGGAACGCTTTCCAGTGTTCACAATCAAGCGGATCACTCATCGCAAGGATCCTATCTACCACAGCACCTATACTGGCAGACCGCCCGATGAGCCGGCCATGCTGGGCGTGGCCCTAAATGAAGTCTTCGTTCCCCTGCTGCAAAAGCAATTCCCTGAGATCATCGACTTCTATCTACCACCTGAGGGCTGCTCCTATCGCATGGCAATCGTCAGCATGAAAAAACAATATCCCGGTCACGCCAAACGCATGATGATGGGTGTCTGGTCCTTCCTGCGTCAGTTCATGTACACCAAGTTTGTAGTAGTCGTTGATGAAGACATCAATGTCCGACGGTGGGAAGATGTCATCTGGGCGATAACTACACGAATGGATCCGACAAGAGACACGGTAATGATAGACAATACACCCATTGACTACCTCGATTTTGCTTCACCCGTTGCTGGGCTTGGATCAAAGATGGGCATGGATGCCACGAACAAGATGGCGGGAGAAACGGAGCGTGAGTGGGGCTCTACGATCACCATGTCAGATGAGGTAAAAGCACGAATCGACAGTATCTGGCAAGACTTGGGAATTGAGTCCTAATACTCAAGACTTAATCGGCTTGCCTGCCTCCTTCTGGCATCGGCAAGTTCAACAATTGTCCGCCAATCATCTCATCATACCGGCGCAAGCAGGATTCACTGGCTTCAATTTCTCCGAGCTGCTTCAGCATTCTTCCCAGTTCACCGAAAGCGCTAACCGTTGGTTTTATACTCAAGCTNGCCTTATAGTACTCTCGNGCCTTTCCCCAAAGCCGCTCTCGCATGCAGAGTCGCGCAAGCGNCTGTAACAGCTCAGCATCCGCTGGCCGGGATTTTAGCCAGCCCTCTGCCACAAGCAACTGACGAGAATGGCTGTCATATTCCGTAGCACCATAGCGACGGATCAGGTCAGCATTCCAGCATTTGTTAAGTGCGTGCTCGATAACTTTCGCTGCCTCTCCTTTATCACCAAGGTCGAGCATCAGATTCGAGTAGCATCCTACAACTTCAGCATCTTGCTGAAACAGCTGCGAACATTTTTTCCATCGATTGCGAAGCTGTGCTTGTTCACCGTCGGAGCCACCCACCGCTTTTTCATGAAGACTGTAGAGATTCTCCATTAACAGCCGCCTGCGTATATTTTCCGCTTCATCTGGCGCAATAATTTTATTTTTCTCAAGCATCGGCAGTAAGGATTCAAGCGCTGCCCACTCTTCCAACTTGAAATACACGTCCTTAAGTAGGGTCATTAAAGTTGGATCGTTAAGAGAGGTTTTCTTTGCCTGTTCAAGCACAGCGAGACACTGCTCCAGCTGATCTGAGCGATAAAGAAGCTGCGCCCGCAGGGAATTTACCGTTGACTTGGAGACAGGGAATGCGCCTTCCGCAAGATCGAGCAACTGTTTCCACTCGTCTTTCTCTCCGATTTCAAAGGCGGCACAAGCAGCTGCTAGATAGTTCACCACACTGGCGTCTTTATCCTTCAAGCCTTTGCGCAGCAATTTGAGGGCGGATTGCCAGTTACCACGAGCGTAATAGTGCAAGCCTTCAAGCGTTTTGCTCCGGGCTCGCCTGCGCTGGGAAATTCTTTTCCCGGCGGCTACCAGCCGCATCGGATTAACCCATCCTAATATCAACAGGAGCAAACGGACGCAGAGGTAGATGAAGAGAATCAGGATTAGCAGAGCGAACAGGCTGGTTTCGAAGGTATATTCACCAAACACGATCATAAGATACCCGGGATCACTTGGAAAGCCGACCGAGAGCGTGACCCAGAGCGACGCCACGATTGCCAGCANGCTGAAGATAAACAGGCGAATCATTTAGCGCACCGATGCAGCAAGCTGCTCAAGGGTGCGAAGAGATTCCGACAAACTGGGCAGCTCTGGATCCACTTCTATCGCGGTTAACTCACTGAGCTCGCGATAGATGGCTTCACTGGAACCCGTATCGGTCACCATATATGTCTGAAGCCAGCCCATTGCGTTCTTCAGATGATGCTGATAAAGCAAGTCACTNCGTTTCAAAACNGCAAACTTCGCCTGTTCTAGNATNAGACGAAAGCTTTGCCTGATCACGGCTTCCTGGCCGGGAATCAACATGGCTTCGGGTGAATCTTCCCACTTCCGCCAGACAAAAATGGTGCCCAGAAATTGGAGGGTAGTGTCGAGCAGNCCCGTTGTATTNCCGTCTATATCATCTGTTCCAGGCGAACGCACAGTTTGCCCNCTGAGNAGTTTTTTACGCTGTGAGCCAAGCAGACTCAAACTTTCGACCCGTTCAATCAGNGCTTGNAAGCGGAAAATCGCNGCTTCCTGATCGGGGACCGACGTCGAACGCAGTACTTCAATATCTCTCGCTAGCTGCTGCCTGACGCGAAGTACGTTGGTGCTGCCGGATTCCGACAGTGCTCGATCGCTCCTCTGAATTAAGTTCATCGCAGACGGTATGTCCCGCTCGAGCTCNAGTTTCTGTACTGCCAGTCTGGCAAAGTAGTTGGCCTCCAGAATTTTCCAACGAGAATCTTGCGGTGCGGCGGCCTCGAAACCTGCTTCGGTCAGTTCCGCTANTCTTCGATCCAGCTGCTTTAGATCGGAGTCGANTCTACTCTGAAGTGCCAGAAGCTCAGCCTCANGACCTTGTTCCGGGAGTGACAGAAGTGCAATNTCATCACGCAGCCGCTGCNTGTCCTCCCGCTGTTGNTGGAGGGAAAGGCTCAATTCATCCGTNCTGTCCTCTGCTGACTGGAGCTCGANTAACATGGCCTGCAGCTCAAATTGCCTNTAGCCGAGCAGACAAATGACGCTAAACAGGGGTACAAAAAAAAGTAGAGCGATGATAAATCGACGGCGAGCGTTCTGCTGCTTGCGCGCCGCGCTAGCGTTGNTGCCCTTAGAAATCTGATCGAGAATTTTTGGTGTTTCTGGCTGGTCGGTCACAAAGTATCCCGCCGTGCATCCCTGAGTTTATTAATAGTTAATCGGCCTACTCAGTGACTGCTCGAATATATTTTTTCGAGAGCTGCCAGCATCATCTCGTCACCCGCACCGCCCGCGTTATGGACGTTCAAAAAGCCCATTTCCCGTGCCTGTGCTGCGACTCGATCGGAAGGAACCACCAGAGGNATGGTGACCAGCTCATNCAGATGCGCTTNAACAAGTTCCCCNAGCGCAANCAACGANTCGCCACTATGGACGGTAATCGCGCTCAACCCGCGACCANGCAATTCGGTCGCTACTCGATCGCCATCGTGTTGTTGGGCCTGNCGCCGATAAAGCTCCCCATAATCAGTGAAAGCCCCTCTGCGCCTCAGCGTCTGCGCAAGATGCTCNCTNCCGCCGACGCCNCGAAGGATGAGNATTTTCCGCCCCGCGACATCATTCAGTGCAGGCAGCCTCAAAACGGCTTCACTGTCACTCCCATCAACGGGGAACTCTACTTTGGCAGCGAGTANCTCTGCAAGCAAAGCCGCAGTGCCCTTTCCAAAAGTGATAAGCCGCTGCTTTACCGGCAGTTGAGGCCAGTANTCGGTAATTAANTCCGCGCCAAATCTTNCCGCATTCTGACTGACAAAAATGACGATGTCATAACTATCAAGGTCCTGAATTCTATACCGGACCTGCTGGAGCTCAGCATCCGACAAACGAACTATGTCAATAAGAGGCAGGCTCAACCAGGACCCGTATCGAGCTTCAATAGCTTGTCGTAAAGA
>NZJB01000062.1 GCA_002691885.1 Gammaproteobacteria bacterium | reverse complement strand
TTGCATAGCAACCTCATCAGCGGCAAACAATTCGGTTAAGCCAGCGGTTCACCACCAGTCACTGTCACCAGAGAACACTGATAGCGCTTAACCTCTTGCAGAATGGTTTCCAGCGACAGGAGATCACCCCCAACTAACGCATAAACAGTGTCACAATACTGGCAGCCTAGCGGACAGCCCGTCAGACCAACAAACGCCGTCGGCTTTCCCACGGTCTTTGCTTCTCCCTGCGGTGAGTGAAGGATCTCGGTAATCCTCAAGGCTTCGAAATTTGACTCAGTCATAGGCTGACAGTTCAGCAATAAACTGTGTCAACCATCCGGGGAACAGTCTGTCATGCTGTTGATAACACTGGGTTTAATCTAGAGTGAGTAGCCGCGTATCCGCGAGATTGGCCACACCTGTATTGGGAAACCGGCGTTTGATGTCGTTCAATAGTTGCCTTGCCTGCGGAATGTTGCCTAAGCCTTGATAAGCTAACCCTAANCCGTACATGGCATCAGGCAGCTTAGCCGAGTTATCGTACTCATTTAGAATGACCTCATATGAGTCACGTGCTTCGGCGTATCGATTCAGGTAAAGAAACGCCTGACCTTTCCAATAGAATGCATTGGTTACAAAGCGTCCTTGAGGATAGATNCTCAGATACTGATCNAATTCAGCGATCGAGCGCTCGAAGTTACTATTAATCACGGAGTCATAGGCCATTTGATACAGCTGTTGCTCGCTCAGTACCGCAGGCTGCAGCGTCGCTCTCGATGCGGGGCGCTGCGCCGATGCTTCTGCCGCGCTCTCCACCATACCAGTCTTNGGGCCAGTGCTCGGNACTGGCGATGCTTCGGCCGGAACACCCTGATCTGCAGGTCCGCTCGCACTGATCCCGCCACCCANACCTTGTGATCGTTTCGGCGCNACCGAGACTANCGATTGACTGTTGGTTGCTGTCTCTAAGTTACGCAACCGGTCATCCGTGTCCGTATAGCGACTCAGCGAATTCCGTTGCANTTTACGCAACTCGAAGCCTTGCTCCTCAACCATACCGCGCAGGGCCTGGACTTCAGCCTGAAGTTGGCGGTTCTGCTCCAGCAGAAGAGACAGTGCATCATTATTCACTGGCGCTTGTTGGTTNACAGAAGAGTCACCGCGCACAACAGGCTGCGACTCTACGACGGCTCCGAGNCCCTGAGCGGAAGCAGCAGCGNCTATNCCNGACAGCACGAAACCGACTAGGGTAAGTTCCACCACCANGAGCAAATATTTGTTAANCATCTTATAGATCGACGATCGCAACACGNCGGTTGCGGCTGTGTGCCGATTCCATTTGACTGGATTGCGCAGGACGCCCTTNCCCATAGCTTACCACCTCGATTTGCGAACGACCTGCTCCATTAACGATCNGGTAGNTGATCATGCCATTCGCGCGCCGCTCTCCATACGTTTCTTGACTTAAAATTCATGAAGTGNGTCCTCCAAGCAATCTCGCCGCTGTATTCAATTAAAAAAGGGAGACCAGGCGGGCTCTCGCACGTCGCCGGTCGATGATGGTAAACGGAACTTTACGCGACCGTCAATGGAGACAGCGTCCAGAACACCCCTNCCNCCAAACTTGGTGGCATACATGATCATACTGCCGTTGGGCGCAACACTCGGAGACTCATCCAGTGACGTATCAGTNAGCGTGATAACCCTCAGCGTCTCGATGTTCATAACGGCTATCTGATAGTTAGGGCTTTGGCGCGACACCCTTCGAACATGAACCANATTGACACCATCCGGCAAGAACTGCCCTTTCATACACTGAAAGCAATCATAGGTCAGCCNTTCAACGTTAAAAGAACTGGCTCCCACTTCCATCTGATAGATTTGCGGCTGGCCGGTTCGATCCGACATAAATACAATTGACCGCCCATCCTTTGACCATGCTGGCTCAGTGTCAATCGCCGGGTGATCCGTTACTCTAATCAGCTCATTATTCAGCAAATCCTGAACATAAATGTCCGGGCTCCCGTCTTTGGACAATACCATNGCCAGACGAGTGCCATCGGGCGACCAGACCGGAGAACTGTTAATGTTCGGATAGTTGGTGATTTGCCGCCGCTGACCTGTTGCTATGTTCTGNGTGTAAATTCGCGGCAGACTGGTTTCAAAGGAGACGTAAGCGATGTCCTCACCGTTTGGCGACCAACTAGGCGACATGATCGGCTCATTTGATTCGAGCAGTACCTGAGCACGCTGACCGTCGTAGTCGGCTTTTTCGAGGCGGAAGACCGTNTGATCCCCNGCAGNCTGNTCGGACACGATGTAGAGTATCTGGGTGGTGAATGCGCCNCGGGTGCCAGTTACCAGCTCAAACACAACATTACTTATTTCGTGGCCGATGTCGCGCAGCTGCGTCACACTGCCGGTCAATATTTCACCGGCCAGCTTTAATTCACGATTGATGTCGAAAAGTTCATACTGCACCCGCACCAACTGACTGCCCGTCGCTCTGTTTATCTTGCCAACCAGCAGGTAGTCCTGAGCAAGAACCCGCCAATCCTGAAAAAAGACCTCTCTCTCTTCATTCGGCAGGCTCAACATGTTGCCCGGGGAAAGTGCGCGAAACTCACCGACCTGCTGCAGATCATCCATGACTATCTGATCAATATCTTCACTCAATACACCATCACCCTCCCAGGCGAATGGCACAATAGCGATCGGAANTGGNTTATCGACTCCCTGAGTAATCTGGATGCTCAGTTCAGCCTGCGCATAGGCAGACCACAGACAAATCATTACAAGAAAGGCTCGGTTATTCATCATCAATTCAAAAGATCCTCAGGCTCAAAAATCAAGGATAGCGATCTAAAATTCGCATTAAAAACGTTAATCGGCAAACTTTGCAGCTCTCTGAATGGCGCCGCCCGATAAAGCGCGTTCTCCGCAGATCGGTCAAAAGCCGGATCACCACTAGATTGCGTGATAACAGCGTCGAGCACTTCTCCCGTCGGCAGCATCCGTATTTTCAGGACAGCCCGCATTCCATTTCGTGCGCTTGGTGGCCTGGACCATGTCTCCTGGACAGCCTGTTGAATCAGTGCTGTCGCACTTTGCACCAACTCAAACTCGGTCCTGGCCGCCTCCGCCGCAGAAGCCTCCGCCAACTCTTGTTGACGAAGCCGTTCCGCTTCCTGCTGCCTGCTCCGTTCCTGCTCGGCAGAGGTTTCTTGCTGACGACGTCTTTCTGACTCTGCTTCACGACGCTCCTGCTCTTCTCGTTCGGCGCGCTCACGCAGCTTTTCTAGTTCTTCGCGCTCGCGCAGGGCCGCTTTCTCCCGCTCCAATCGCTGCTGCTCCTGTCNCTCNNGNTCCAGTCTCTGCGCTTCCTGCTGTTGCTGCTCTTGCCGCCGCTGCTCAACACGCCTTTGTTCCCTGAGCTGCTGATTCCGAAGCTGCGGGTTGTCATCGATGAAAAGCGCTTTGATGACCGTCGGTTGAACTAGCTCTAATGACTGAGAGTTCGACGCCGACTGAAGATATAGCAACGTCAGAAAAATCATAATGTGGATTATCAATGCGGCCACGATAGAAAGCGGATAACCGTTGTAGATCACGAGATTGTTCAGCGGAGTGTTCATACCGTCTGAAGTCAGATTGTATCAAGTGGTTGAGTGATGAAATTGGGATTCGTCACACCAGCCGCATTGAGTGTGGTGATCAGGGTAATCATCGAACCCCAATCAGCTTGGGTATCACCCTCGACAAGGACCTGAATTTCCGGGTTTGCATTGAGAATTTTTCCGACCTGTTCTCCTATTACGTCCAGTGTCACCGATTGCCTGTCCTCCCCCGTCGCACCGATACTCAGAAAATATTCCCCGGCGGCGGTAATCGATACAATGAGTGTCTCAAGATTTTCATCGATATCTAGCGGCTCATTATTGGCCTTCGGCAAATCAACATCTATCCCCTGTTCGAGCATCGGCGCAGTAACCATGAACACTATAAGCAACACCAACATCACGTCGATATAAGGTACGACATTGATCTCCGCCACGGGTTTGCGCTTTTTGCGAATCATTGTTTCCATAACTAAGAAAAGTCGCCCCGTGAAACAAGATTAATTGCTGTGAATCTGGCGGTGCAGGATACTGGAGAATTCATCACTAAATGTGATGTAGCTGCTTGTAACAAAATCTAGGGTTGACGAATAGCGGTTGTAAGCGACCACCGCAGGTATCGCCGCGAACAGACCAATAGCGGTCGCAAATAAAGCCTCTGCGATACCGGGGGCAACTACCTGCAGGGTTGCCTGCGCCTGAGTTGCCAGACCAAGAAAGGAATTCATGATACCAATAACCGTTCCAAACAGGCCGATATACGGCGAAACAGAGCCGACAGTAGCCAGAAATGAAAGATGTCTTTCCAGCTTTTCCTCCTCTCTGGAATAGGCGACGCGCATAGCGCGCTGAGCTCCTTCCATAATCGCTTCTCCGTCGATGCTNGATTGTGCCCGCAGCCGCATGAACTCTTTGAATCCGGCACGGAATATATTTTCCATGCCCACTATCTGCAGGTCTTCCTTCTGCATCTGGGTGCCCTCCTTGTACAACTGGCTCAAATCCATGCCAGACCAGAATCTCTGCTCAAAACTTATTACACCTTTCTGCGCTGCAGCCAATACCAGCCAGCGCTGCACGATAATTACCCATGACACGATTGAGAGAGTCAACAAAATCAGAAATACCAGCTGAACGGCCGGGCTGGCATAAAAGATCAGATCAATTGGATTCAGTCCTTCATTCACTATCAGATTCTCCGGGCCCGATTCGCGAAGGGGGCTCTGTGCGGCCGCGACCGTGATGAAGAAACGACCCGNTCTTCTGAATATTTCGGCCGGTTTGGAAAATAGTTTCGGCCAATGGCATTTAACTAGGCTGTGCTGACCAACTCGTGTCNGGGTCAGGGCAAAGACGGTGCATATTATGTCAGAATCNGGGCAAGTCGCGGCACGCAGGTGGGTNAAGCCGCCCGGNAGATCAAAACGCGTTGACTGCNACTAGTCGAACAGGTCCGAAGCCGGACCTCCNTGTGTCATGCCGAAATGGCAATAGGCATACTGTGTGGCAACGCGACCTCGGGGCGTGCGCATGATGAAGCCTTGCTGGATTAAATAGGGCTCGACGATATCCTCCAGCGTGTCCCGTTCCTCACTGAGCGCTGCCGCCAAGGAATCTATCCCGACAGGCCCTCCTGAAAATTTCTCAATCAGCGCCAGCAAAAGCCTACGATCCATCTGATCAAAGCCGTGCTTGTCGATGCTCAACATATCCAGCGCGCCACTGGCTGAGTGATCATCCACAATGCCCGTGTGCTTTACCTCCGCAAAATCCCGAACGCGCCGCAGCAGCCTGTTGGCGATCCGGGGTGTCCCGCGTGAACGACGCGCGATCTCCTCTGCTCCCTCAGCCGTGATTTCCGTTGCCATGATGCCGGCAGTACGCTCGACAATCTGCTTTAAATCGCCCACTGAATAGAACTCCAATCTCTGAATAATACCGAACCTGTCACGCAGGGGAGAAGTCAGCAAGCCAGCTCGCGTCGTCGCTCCCACCAGAGTAAAAGGAGGCAAATCCAGCTTAATGGAACGCGCCGCCGGTCCCTCACCGATCATGATATCCAGCTGATAATCCTCCATGGCCGGATACAGAATTTCCTCTATCGCAGGATTGAGACGATGGATTTCATCGATAAAAAGCACATCCCCTTCTTCAAGATTGGTCAGCATGGCAGCCAGGTCCCCAGCTTTTTCAAGCACGGGCCCAGAAGTGGTTTTAATGGCAACTTTCAGCTCATTAGCAATGATGTTCGCCAGCGTAGTCTTACCCAAACCGGGAGGACCGAAAACCAGAGTGTGATCTAGAGATTCCGAACGATTTCGTGCAGCGTTGATAAAAATATCCATCTGCTTCTTCACTTCGGCCTGACCAATGTAGTCGGTCAAGGACATAGGCCGAATAGCACGCTCCTGAGAGGCTTCTTGCGCGTTGCTACTAGGAGAGATTAGCCGTTCTTCTTGCATGCATACTCCGGACGCTACAGCATTCCTTTTAACGCGAGGCGGATCAGCGTTTCACTGTCGGCAATATCTGGCTCAGATTCGAGCACGGAGGCAACCGCACGGCTCGCCTGCTGGTGATTGTAGCCCAGCGACTGGAGCGCGGTTTCAGCTTCTTTGCTCAACAGCGAGGCGGTTGGAGCAGGGGCGCTGGTCGAATTCACTGCGCCGCTGTCGTCCCAGTCGCTGAGTCGGTCCCGCATCTCTACCAGCAAGCGTTCTGCGGTTTTTTTTCCGATGCCGGGCATATTCACTAATGCTGAAAGGTCATTTTCCCTGACCGTTCGAGCGAATTCCTCAGCTTCCATACTTGAAAGAATAGCCAGAGCCATTTTGGGTCCCACCCCGTTTACCTTTATAAGGGCTCGGAACAACGCCTTATCCGTCGGATGATAGAAACCATACAACAACTGAGCATCTTCCCGAACCACAAAATGGGTGTGCAGTCTCAACTCTTTGCCGACCTCAGGCAGTTGATAGGCCGTGCTCATGGGAACCAGAACTTCATAGGTCACTCCGCCGACTTCTATAAGAATAGCCGGGGAACTTTTCTCAACCAGTAGGCCTCTGATTTGGCCAATCATCTTTTCCCGCTCCGACTCATGGTGGACGTATGAGGAAACACAGCAACTTTCAACGAAGGCGTCTGCGACTAAAAGACTTAGCGCCAGCCAGGCCGATCAGGCTCTTTTGCGTGTTGGCGTGACAGATAGCGACAGCAAGCGCATCGGCGGCGTCCTCGGCGAGTGTACCACTGATTCCCAACAAGGCCTTAACCATATGTTGGACCTGGCCTTTTTGCGCCGCCCCCGTGCCAACCACGGCCTGTTTNACCTGACGCGCCGAATATTCTGAGACCTCGAGTTTAGATTGCAAGCAGGCTGCCATCGCGGNACCTCTGGCCTGTCCAAGTTTAAGTGCAGACGCCGCATTTCGGCCCACGAAAATCTCTTCGATCGCAACTTGCGACGGCCTATGCGTTTCCACCAGTTGCGACAGCCCATCAAATATTTTTTTGAGCCGAGCGGGCAAAGCTCCCCCTTCGGTGCGGATACAGCCGCAATCGACATAGGAAAGTCGATTGCCCTGAACATCAATCAGGCCATAGCCGGTAACACGCGAGCCGGGATCAATACCTAGCACAAGGGACATAGGCAGGGCTCAACGGAATGACAAGTGCTAAGTGCTTCGCGAAAGCACCCCCCAAGCTGCAGATAACGCTTAGAGCTGACTGGCAATGTCATCTGAAATATTAGCATTGGAATACACATTCTGGACATCGTCCAAGTCCTCCAAATGCTCGACCAGTTTCAGCAATTTTTCTGCACCCTCAAGATCCAACTCGACCTGAGTTGAGGCAATCATCGTCATTTCGGCACTATCNGGCCCGAGATCTGACGCATTTAGAGCATCCTGAGTGGGGCCGAAAGATTCGAGCGTGGTTCTAACCTCAATCGTACAATCGTCATTACTGACGACATCATGAGCGCCGGCCTCGAGGGCAAGTTCCATGATCGTTTCCTCATCTGCGCCGGCTGAAAAGCTGAGCACCCCTGTACGTTCAAACAAGTAGGCGACGGAGCCGCTCGTACCGAGGCTACCGCCGAATTTGCTGAAGCCATGCCTGACTTCGGCAACCGTACGGTTTTTGTTATCCGTCAATGTCTCGCAGAGTATCGCCACACCACCCGGACCATAGCCTTCGTACACAAGTTCTTCCAAATTTTCGCTCTCGGCGGTACCAGCACCACGGGTGATTGCTCGGTCGATAGTGTCGCGGGTCATGTTCGCCCCAAGCGCCTTATCGACTACAGCGCGGAGCCGAGGGTTGTCTGCNACATTGCCACCGCCCATCTTCGCCGCAACTGTCAGTTCACGAATAATCTTGGTGAAGNCCTTACCCCGCTTAGCGTCCTGACCGGCCTTGCGGTGCTTGATGTTGGCCCATTTACTGTGACCCGCCATGTCTGCAATTCCTCATTTGTGAGGCCGGCGCAGCCGGCAATTATNGAACACTCTCCGTCGTAGANGGATTCAATGCAGGTTCCGATTGACCCACCTTCTCCCGTAATCTGATATTCAATTCTCTAAGCTGAGCGCTGGACACAGCCCCAGGCGCGTCAGTCAGCGGACAAGCTGCCGTTTGCGTTTTCGGGAAAGCAATCACATCNCGAATCGACGTGGAGCCGGTCATCANCATAATAAGCCGATCGAAACCGAAGGCAATGCCACCGTGTGGCGGGCAGCCATAGCTAAGGGCATCCAACAGAAACCCGAACTTCTCCCTGGCCTCCACCTCACCGATGCCCANGACCTCGAAAACAGCTTCCTGCATCTGTGGTCGGTTAATGCGGATGGACCCACCCCCCAACTCAGTGCCGTTCAGAACCATATCATANGCTNTTGACAGTGCCGCTGAGGGGTTTTCGCGCAATTGCCNCACTGGCACAGAAGNGGCGGTAAAGGGATGATGCAGTGANGTAAGATTCCCCTCGCTGTCTTCTTCGAACATCGGAAAATCAACCACCCACAGTGGAGCCCAGCGATCGGCNACNAGACCGAGCTCTTCAGCAACCCGTATCCGCAATGCGCCCATGGCCTCATTGACCACTTTAGCCTTGTCGGCACCAAAAAAGATGATATCGCCTGACTCGACCGCAAGTTTCTGCATCAGAGCCTGAGTTACTCCTTCTCCGATGAATTTGATTATGGGCGATTGCAGACCTTCGATTCCTGAGGCCGCGTCATTGACCTTGATCCAGGCTAGGCCTTTGGCGCCGTAAATGGCAACAAAATNAGTCAATTCGTCAATGAACTTCCGGCTCAGCGNGGCACCGCCNGGTACCCGAAGTGCTACAACTCTGCTCGCCGCATCCGATGCAGGCCCGCTGAAGACCTTGAATTCCACACCCCGCATAAGCTCAACGATGTCGACAAGTTGCAGATCAATCCTCAAATCAGGCTTGTCCGAACCGTACAGGCGCATCGCATCAGCATGCGTCAATCTGGGGAACTCACCCAAATCGACTTGAAGATGCGTCCGAAAGACCTGTTTGATCATGTGCTCCATGATTTCCATGATTTGGTTTTCATCCATAAAGGACATCTCAATGTCGATCTGCGTGAATTCTGGCTGTCGGTCTGCTCTGAGGTCTTCATCACGAAAACACTTAGCGATCTGATAGTAGCGGTCCATCCCGGCTGCCATCAGGATCTGCTTGAAGAGCTGGGGCGACTGCGGCAAGGCAAAAAATCGACTCGGATGGGTCCTGCTCGGAACCAGATAATCTCTGGCNCCCTCTGGCGTNGCCTTTGTAAGGAGCGGCGTCTCGATATCCAGAAAGCCATTATCGTCCAGNAAATTGCGCACCGTGTTGGCCACTTTTGAACGGAAACGCAGCCTCTGCATCATCTCAGNCCGCCTGAGGTCAATGTACCGGTAATGGAGGCGGACGTCCTCGCCAACATCAGCGTACTCATCGAGCTGCATCGGGGGCGTTCTCGCAGCGTTTAATATCGTCAACTCTTTTCCCAGAACCTCGACGAAACCAGTCGACATTTCCTCATTGAGCGTCCCATCGGGGCGCCGACGCACTTTGCCACGCACCTGCAAAACGAACTCGCTACGNACCGTTTCAGCAGCGGCGAAGCTCTCGTGGGTATCAGGGTCGAAAACAACCTGAGCAATCCCCTCCCGATCGCGCAGATCTAAAAAGATAACGCCACCATGATCTCGTCGACGATGCACCCACCCGCAAAGGGTAATNTCCTGGTCAACATGTGATTCGTTNAGCTCTCCGCAATAATAGCTGCGCATAGTGTCTTCCTTNAAAGGGCGCGAAGTCCGCGCGCTTAACTGCTGTTAGTTGTGGCTCGTGAATTGGCATTTCCGGCAGTTTTGCCCTCAGAGACATTGCTCTGAGAGGGCTTATCGGCTTTGCTGTCTGTCGCCTTGCTCCCGGACCCGGACGACTTGCAGTCGCTCACCTTAGANTCACCACCNGAATCGGCGAGNTGTTTTTTGTCGCCNGTTTTAAAGTCTGTCTCATACCATCCGCCTCCTTTAAGNCGAAAGCTGGCTGCNGAAACGAGTTTTTGCAAATTCGCTGAACCGCAGGCAGGACAGTCAAGCAAAGGCGCATCACTGATCTTTTGCAGAGCTTCCAATGAATGGCCGCAACTTCCACATTGGTATTCGTAAATTGGCATGTCGATGATCNTACTNTCTTGGCGACTTGGTGATCGGAGCCAGACCANAGGCCTGGCGNAAATTCTCANGGTCGGACCNGAGGGCGCTGAAAAAAGGCGCGCATTATACCCTAAGGAAAAAATAACCGTAATCTCTTACGGCAAGGAATTTCCGAGCGCTTGAGAGCAGATGCGTTCGCTGAAGCCACATTTNGCGCGCAGAACGCCAGACAGGCTGATCGGATGAACTCCTGTTAAACAAGTGGTTGCAGGAGTGCTTAAACAAAAAAAAAGAACTGAGGCCGATAGAAGTCATGCGCACGCGGCTGCCTCAAAAAATTTGCCTCAGTCCATCCCTCGCTTGAGCAATAAGACTTAAGCCGACGAACAACCTAATGAGACCTCACTCAAAACCGCGCGTCACTGAACTCTCAGAATGTCACTCCGGTTAACTTCGTTGATGTCGTCAGTATGGCAGCGGAAGTGAAACCAAACGTAACATTTCGAGAAATTTTCTCAGGAAAGTTTCGCAGTGAATTTTGGCCCTATTTTTTACGGGTAATTCGCAGATTTTTCAATATCGGACATACACGCCNATTTACGCGATTAAAGTGACCGGAATCACTTGCTAGGCCACAGTGAATGNTTTATAAATAGCCTCCCTTAATGGCCAGCCGATCAATGAATTGCTAGTCGCTGTCGGAAGGCCGGAAAAGACCTCGAATCCAGCCTTTAGTGCTTATGATTTTAGGCAGCGCCCGGCCGAGCAAACTGCGGCAAAGCGAGACACCGCAAAACTGCGGATCAAAGACACTAACTTGAACCCTTCAATCCACAGATAAAAGAGAACGGGAATGGCTGTAAAAAAATCTTCTAAACCTGTTGCTAAGAAAAAAGCGGCAACTACACGCAGAGCGCCAGCGATTCAAAAGAAATACACCAAAACCGAAATTCTGAACGAGATCGCCCAGAACACATCACTGAGCAAGAAAGAAGTTTCTACAGTACTCGATGAGCTGTCAGTCGTTATCGAGCGTCACATAAAGAAGCGCGCTGTTGGAGAATTCACGCTACCCGGCCTGGTTAAAATAAAATCTGTGGAACGACCAGCGCGGCCAGCTCGCAAAGGAGTTCCTAACCCTTTCAAACCCGGCGAGCTAATGGACGTTCCCCGAAAGCCNGCGTCTACGCGAGTCAAAGTCCTGCCCCTGAAAAAACTCAAAGAGTTCGCGCTCTGAAGCCCGGTGCGCAAAACGGATAGCCGTGGCCTCGAGCAACAGGCTGTCGGCTTACCTACTTAAAAGGCAGCCTTGGCTGCCTTTTTTCTGACGGTTAAAAATATCATGCGAGCCAGTAATTACCTATTAGCAACGCTGAAAGAAACTCCTGCCGATGCCGAGGTCGTCAGCCATCAACTGATGCTNCGCGCCGGCATGATTCGAAAACTGGCGAGCGGTCTCTACACCTGGCTACCCCTCGGGACCCGGGTCCTGCGAAAAGTTTCACAGATTGTGCGTGAAGAGATGGATCGGTCAGGCGCAATGGAGGTGTCTATGCCCGTCGTCCAGCACGCCGAGCTTTGGGAAAGGTCGGAGCGCTGGCACTCTATGGGTCCGGAACTGTTACGCTTCAAAGACCGGCACGAGCGGGACTTCTGCCTGGGCCCCACTCACGAAGAAGTCATTACTGACCTGGTCAAAAATGAATATGGCAGTTACAAACAACTGCCTGCCAACCTGTATCAGGTTCAGACCAAATTTCGAGACGAGCGCCGACCACGATTCGGAGTCATGCGCTCCCGTGAATTCATCATGAAAGACGCCTATTCATTCCACGCNAATGAAGAGTCACTCGAACAGACATACGAAGTCATGCACGCCACCTACTGTGCCATTTTTGATCGCCTAGGATTGGAGTTTCGTGCGGTGGTTGCTGACTCAGGTAATATCGGGGGAAATACTTCACACGAGTTCCACGTCCTAGCTGACTCAGGCGAAGACGAAATTGCGTTTAGCGACAGCAGCAATTACGCCGCAAACATAGAAATGGCCGAAGGCCTGCTGCCAGATGAGCCTGATCCTGGCGAGATGCTGACTTCGGAGTGCATTTCCACCGGTGACGCCCATTCGATAAATGCCNTCAGCGATTTGTTACAGACTCNAACAGATCGCATCGTCAAAACGCTATTGGTCCGCGGCGAAGATGAACAGGGCGAAGCCAATGGTGAACTGGTTGCCCTGCTCCTTCGCGGGGATCAGGAGCTCAACGAGACCAAGGCCCAGAAACTATCGGGCGTTCTGTCTCCGCTGACTTTCGCGACAGATGAAGAAATCAAAGACAGCATCGGTTGCCAGCCGGGCGCGATCGGCCCTGTTAAGTTGAACGTCCGCACCATTGCAGATCACAGCGTGGTAACAATGAAAAATTTCGTGTGCGGAGCAAACCGGAACAATCATCATCTTCGCAATGCCAACTGGGAGCAAGATTGCCATTTTCATGAATCGGCAGACATCAGAAAGGTTCTCGCAGGTGACCGCAGCCCCGACGGTAATGGTACCCTATCCATAAAGCGCGGGATTGAAGTGGGCCACATATTTAAGCTTGGTAAAAAGTACAGCTCTGCACTCGGCGCCACGGTACTGGACGAACACGGCAAAGCTGTTGTCATGTCGATGGGCTGCTACGGCATCGGCGTCACCAGAGTGGTCGCAGCCTGCATCGAGCAAAACCATGACGAAAAGGGCATTATCTGGCCCGAGAATATCGCCCCTTTTCAACTGGTGATCGTACAGCTTGACGCACANAAATCGGCACAGGTCCCGGCCGTTGCTGAGTCGATTTATGAGCAAGCAACCGCGATGGGGATAGAAGTCTTGCTGGACGACAGAGACAGGAAAACCAGTCCGGGGGTCAAATTTGCAGAGTCTGAACTCCTAGGCATTCCACACCGTCTCGTCGTTTCTGCAAGAGGAATAGCGGAAGATTCTATCGAGTACACCTTTAGAAGAACTGGGGAAAAACGTCCAATCCCTCCATCCTCTGTCACCTCTTTTTTAGAGGGAGTGTGCCGTTAGGTTTGAACGAGCCGTGAAAACCCTGCGGTGTTCTACTAGACCCTCGACACCGGTATTTTGTGCGGGGATGGTTTCGACAACAACCCGCTGAATTTAATGCCGCGGGATCAAGCGCGGATCAACTGGACAACGGGTCCATGAAGCTCGCGCAAACCTTACTCAACAGCTGAAATAACAATCTATGGAAACTCCTTACGTTCTCATTCTTTACTACAGCAGATCAGGCGCTACGGCTGCGATGGCACGGGAAATCACTCAGGGAGTGGAATCAATCGACGGCATNGAGGCNAAGATCCGNACCGTGCCAAGCGTTTCCCCCGACCATCAAGCCACCACTGCCTCTATTCCTGAAACCGGGGCAATCTACAGCAACCTAGATGAACTGAAACACTGCGCAGGGCTCATTTTGGGAAGCCCAACACGATTCGGGCAAATGGCGGCGCCGTTGAAGTATTTCATTGACAGCACCGGTTCCCTGTGGAGCGCAGGCGCGCTCATCGACAAACCGGTCGGCACTTTCACTTCCACGGCGAGCCTGCATGGTGGTCAAGAAGCGACACAGTTCAATATGGCGATCCCGATGATTCATCACGGTATGGTGTACTGTGGAATCCCATTCTCCGAAGACGCTCTATACACTACCCAATCCGGAGGCACCCCCTATGGCGCAAGCCATGTTGCCNGCTCGGAANCCACTGGGGATCTCACCTCAGATGAAATTGACCTATGCCAGGCCCTGGGCAGTCGCATTGCCAGACTCAGCTTGAGGCTCCTTAAATGAGCGAGGGAGACAGCGCCCCAACAATCAGAGCTACAAAGCTGAGTTATCGGTGTATTGTGGGAAGCTACTATGCACTGCTGGTTCTATTCCTGATCAACAGCTTAAGCGCGCTCGATCAATTCAGCCCGGCAATCCCGGTGATATGGTTATTGCAGTCGGCCCCGCTGCTGGGTTTTTCTCGGGCAGTCCATCGCAAAAATGCTAAGCAACTTATCTGGTTGNGTCTGGTTGTGCTACTTTATTTCATGCACGGAGTTATGGTCGCGTTTGACCCCGCCAGAAGAATCGCTGGAACAGCAGAGTTGGGATTGAGTGTTNTGTTGTTCTGCGCACTCCTGATCTACTTGCGAGTNGCCCAGAAACNNAGCAATCCATCCGTCACCAACCCATGACGTCTTTCACCAGAGGCACAGTCAATCGGCTTTGNCTCTGAAAGGACTCTGAATCAAGCCGCTCCAGCACCGCAATCAGACCAGCCAGACTGCGGTCAGCTCGTTGCAAAATATAGTCGCAGACCTGATCACTCAACGAGATTCCCCGCAAATTTGCCCGATACTGCAGGATCTGCTTTTTGAAACCATCATCTGCGGCCTGTAACTGAAAAATCAGGCCCTTCTGCATTCGGGACAGCAGATCCGCCAGCGATAGGAGCAAGTCTCTCGGCGCACAGCTTGCGGCGACCACGAAAAACACNTTGCTCTCAGCTGTTTCATTGAAGCAGTGGAAAATGGCTTCCTGCCAGACNATATCTGTTGCGACAGNATCAAGATCATCAACACAGATAACAGACATAGCANGCGAATGCTCCAGAATTTGTGGAGCGAAGTCCTGCCGGCCTATCAGAGGTAAATAGAGCGTCGATGCGCCGGATTTAGCATAACTGTGACAAAGCGCCTGCAATAGATGACTTCGCCCGCTGCCCTCTGCGCCCCACAAGTAGATTAGCTGAGATGAGAGCGGCGTATCGTTGAGCACGTCAAACAAATGTTTGTTGCCGGGAGAAACNAGAAAATTAGCAAATGTCGCTTCATCATTGAGGCGAATCCCAAGTGGCAATTGGCTGTTCGAATCAGAATTCANAACAGATCAACCCTACCTGGTCCATCGATAGTGCAGCAGTCCGGAACTGACAGCCATTGAACTCTCTATTGGCAGCAAATCACGATCAAGAGCGATCAACTCGTAAAGCTGCTGAGGATCCCCGACCAAGCCAAGACGCAATTCCAACCTTTCTCCGGCGACCTGTGATGTCGCCACACTATCAACCAGCCCCAGACCACCGACATAGGCGATCAAAGCAGAGTAATCCTGCAAGTCACTGATGCCGTCGACTCGAAGAATCGCCGAAGCCGCAAGGTCCGCGTCAGGCAAGATGGCAAAGTATTGAGCGAGTCGGGTCGTTATCCGCTCAAGCGGCTCGTTCAGATACACTCCCAGATCCGTCGAAAAACCATCAAAAGTCTCTGANTCACCCTGAAATTGAAACTGCCANAGGCCNACNAAATCTNCACTGGATGTNAAGTGCAATCGCCCGGTCAAGATGCTGTCNGCACCNTAGCGGAGNCTGGCAGTTCGAATGGCTTGTTCATCCAGCCTCCAAACCAGATCCGCACTTAGGTTCCTACGATCCTCAAAATCGAGTACAGGAAATAGGACAGGCAGTCCCCTTGNGTCCGCAAAGCCCTTGATATGGTCGATAATGTCGTTGTTAATATCCGAGGTCATCANGCTNCGGTTGCCTGATTCATCCTGCAGCGCCATCCAAATCAGAACACTGGGTCGGTTACTGCCCCAGAGCGGTATCTGCGCATCAGCCAGCATCCGCTCAATCAATACAGAAGAAAATTCCACTTCGATAAAGCGCTGCTCTATGNCNGCCGGAACTGCCTNCCTCTGTTGGTCCTGGTCGAGCATCGGACCATCCGGNCTCTCGTCAACTGACCGATCAACCNTNTCTCCAGNCAGCGTTTGCTGTGGTTCATTTGCCTGGCGAGTCGAAGCTGNGATAACCGNTTCGCTAAAATAGCGTATCGCTTCAACGTAGCTCTGCGCATTTTCAAGCGCCTCCTGCACCGCCGGATGACTNAGATTGCGCNGTTCACCGGTTGCCCTNACCACCACAATCTGCAACGCGTTNTTGAAGGCCTGACTTCTTTCAGCGTCGCTTTCGTTCGCGACCGGCACCCGCTCACTGTAAATCCCTGCAACCGGTAAACCATAAGCATTGCTAATCAGCAGCGGTACAGACAGTACCACTGATCGGGTCAGCACACCTTGCAACATCACGGTTAGCAACGCTTTCATGCATACAGTGTACTTCAAATTCTCTGTATCGGTCTCGGACACNAGGTTAAAAACAGACATTTCTTCACCTGACCACTCCGGTCGTTCCTGATAGAATTCCGNCTTATCGCACCCAAGCAGCTTGCTTCNAGAAAGGTCTCGATAGTGCCAAATAATGAAGAANCCAACACAGAAGGCCCATCAGGCGACCCACTNAGCTACCGTGACGCCGGCGTCGACATTGATGCCGGCAATGCACTGGTAGGCGCAATTNAATCCGTCACACAACGCACTTTACGACCCGAGGTACTGACCGAACTGGGAGGCTTTGGTGCCTTGTGCGAANTACCGCGCAATTATCGAGAGCCTATATTGGTCGCAGCCACCGATGGCGTCGGTACAAAGCTCATGCTGGCACAGCAAATGGCCAAACACGACACCATTGGTATTGATCTTGTGGCAATGTGCGTCAATGACCTGATCGTGTGCGGCGCCGAACCACTGTTCTTTTTGGATTACTACGCAACAGGTGGCCTAGATATCGATGTAGCAAAGCAGGTTGTCGCCGGCATCGGCATGGGCTGCGAGCTGGCAGGGTGCGCATTGATTGGCGGGGAAACTGCTGAAATGCCGGGCATGTATCAGCCGCAGGACTATGATCTGGCAGGGTTCGCGGTTGGGGTCGTCGAGAAATCCGGCATAATCGACCAATCNGGCGTCCAAGAAGGCGACGTCCTGATCGGCATTGATTCTTCAGGCCCCCACTCTAACGGCTACTCGTTGATCAGAAAGGTCCTAGAACGTTCCGCAGCAAGTCTTTCGGAGTCATTTGAAACCAGCACTCTTGGTGAAATCTTACTTGAACCGACCCGCATTTATGTCAAACAGCTTGCTGAACTGCGCGGCAAAGCTNAAGTCTCAGCACTGGCACACATAACCGGAGGGGGGATCCTCGAAAATCTGCCTCGAGTGTTACCTGACAGCCTGGCTGCGCGGGTTGAAACTGACTCATGGCATCGACCGGCGATTTTCAACTGGCTTCAGGACAACGGNCNTATTGAAGAGNGGGAAATGATGCGAACCTTTAACTGCGGGATCGGCATGNTTGCAGCAGTGCGTTCAGCCGAGGTACAAATTGCACTGGATACCGTAAATCGTGAGTCTCACTGCGCTCAGGNGATTGGCGAAGTAATCGCCCGAGTCGCCGGGACTGAAGCATTACAACTCAGATAGCAGTATCACATAAAGCTCAGCAATAAACGCCAGCAACGAAGAGAGTGACNTTCCAAATGGGTGATCANCAGTGCTGTGTCGTCGTGCTAATTTCTGGAAATGGNAATAACCTCCAGGCCCTGATCGACGCCAGCTCAGATTCCGGCTACACCATTAGCCATGTAATCTCCAACAATCCGGACGCATTCGGTCTCGAACGCGCCGAACGCTGCGGAATATCCAGTACCGTTCTGGATCATCGGGACTTCGGAACACGCAGCGAATTTGACAGCGCACTGAAACAGGCAATCGACGACCAGAGCCCTGNTCTTGTCGCCCTCGCTGGATTTATGCGCATCCTGGGCCCCGAAATCGTCAAGAACTTTTCCGGCAGAATGCTGAACATTCACCCAAGCTTGCTACCCAAATACCCCGGAATCAATACACATCAACGAGTCCTCGATGCCGGTGATCATGAGCACGGAGCCACTGTTCATTTTGTTACCGAAGAGCTTGATGGAGGACCCTTGGTTGCTCAGGGCAGAATACCGGTCAGCGCGAATGAAACTGCGCAAGAGCTGGCCGCACGGGTACTGATCAGGGAACAGCAGCTTTACCCAACAGTCGTCTCATGGTTTGCCAGCGGCAGGTTATGCCTGCAGCAGGATCAGATAGTGATGGACGGTGCCAAACTCCCTCGCGAAGGTCTGCAGATCAATTCATGACANACGCAACCATTGCACTCATGTTACTGCTGTTGCAGGTTTCGCTCTCTGGCGCGACCGCCGACACCCTNGAGGAATTTTCANCCTACTACAGCGCGACAACTAACGGGATTCGTGGTGCTGCTGAGAGACATCTNGTCANACTGACAGAGCGCANTTATCGGCTCAACGTTTCTCTCGAGGCCAAGCTTGGGGGACTGGAAATTGGCGACCTTGAACAAGCCAGTGANTTCAGCTATGAAGACGGTCAGATANAACCGCTGATTTACAGCTACCAGGTGTCCGGCGTCAGCTCAGTCGTCGAAACGGTCGTTTTCAACTGGGATGCCATGCTGGCCCTGAGTGCAGACGATAAGCAATCCTGGTCCGTGGCCATCAACAGCAACACGCTGGATGAACTCAGCTACCAACTCGCTTTGGCNCTCGACATCGCGGACCCGAGTGAAACCATTTATTCCTATGAAACCGTAGATGGCGACGNACTGGAACAATTAAGCTTCCAGGTTNTNNGCGAAGAAATAATCTCAACGCCGCTCGGTGANTTTCGTTGCGTCAAGCTNGAGCGNCATCGTGAGGCCANCAGCAGTCNCNCTACGACCATCTGGCTTGCTCTGGACTGGTCCAATCTGCTGACAAAAATNGAACAAACCAGCGCTTCCGGCCTGAATATCACGATGGAACTCACTAACGCCCTTNTAGCTGGCCAACAAGTGACCGGCCTGACTAACTGATGAGACAAGATTCAGTCCAGAAACAGTTCAGGAAGATTGCGGCTTGTCAGGCGAATCCGGTTCCAGAACCCCCGAATCGACCGCCACCTCACTGCGCTGCATCTGATACTTACGCATCTTCTCCACCAGAGTAGTCCGGCGCATATGTAAACGGCTGGCTGCACGAGCGACGACACCNCCGCTGTCGTCGAGCGCCTGACCAATCAGACTTCGCTCAAGATTGGCGAGATACTCTTTTAGATCGAGACCGTGCATCGGCAATAAGCTGTCGTGCTCGCTCGCAGAGTCAGCACCAGTCTGGTCTGGGCGCACAGAGTGACCGTGATAAGCATCAGTCTGCGAAGTGAATGTCCTGATTTTTACCGGCAAGTCTTCCACACCCACGATATGGTGCGGGTACAGGATAGCCATGCGTTCAACCAGATTAGCCAGCTCTCTGACATTACCCGGCCAGGGGTATCGCTGCAGGCAACTCATGGCGCCTGAATTGAAGCGCACTGACCCTCTCCCTTCTGACTCCATGGCGGAAATCAGTTCGTTGAGCAACAGCGGAACGTCCTCTGCGCGGGCTCGCAAAGGCGGCATCTCGATCGGGAAGACATTCAGCCGATAGTACAGATCCTGCCGGAACTCTCCGGATTCAATCATCTGCTCGAGATCTTTATGAGTAGCAGCCAGAATACGGACATCGCTCTGAAGGGTATTGATTCCGCCGACACGCTCAAAACTTTTTTCCTGCAGCACCCGGAGCAGCTTAACCTGCATGCTAAGCGGCATATCGCCGATCTCATCTAAAAACAGGGTTCCTCCTTCGGCTAATTCGAAACGCCCCGCCCGAGAAGAGACTGCTCCGGTAAAAGCCCCCTTTTCATGACCAAAGAGCTCACTCTCAAGCAATTCTCGCGGAATCGCGCCACAGTTAATCGGAATAAACGGTTTGTCTGCTCGAGAAGAATTCAGATGCAGGTTTCGTGCAACAACCTCTTTTCCGGTACCGGACTCACCCGTGATCAGAACGCTGACTTCTTTTGCTGCAACCTGACCCATCATCCGACGGACTCGCCCGATCTCCGCACTGTTGCCCACGAGTGAGCGGAACATATTGAAGTCCCTAACTTCCTTTAAGTCACGCAGGCGATTGAAATGCTCATGAAAGAGTTTTGCTTTGTGAATCGCGTTCAAAAGAAGTTGATGTGAAAGCTTACTGGGTAAAATTTCCGTAATCTGGCTGCGAATCTCTGCAGCAAATTCTATCGAAGAGACAAATTCGCCCACCACAATGCAGGGACAACCCGCTTCCCAATCACACAAAGCTTGAACAAGTCGCTTAAGCTTAGAATCAGAGCTCTCGGCGATTATGGCTGCACTAAATTGCTGCGGGTGCCAGGCGCATTCAGTTGCTTCATGCTGCCAGCTCGAACTGCTGCCAGAAACAACTTTCTCACCGATAAAATTCAGGACTATCTGAAGATCGTGCCTCTGCTGCACCTCGTCACAGATCACCAGAATCGCCGATTCTTGAAATTTGGATTGTTCTGAATTCATGCGTCGCGATATGCCCGTTCAAGAACAGCCCTGCCTGAGAAGTGGGGGGGGGGTAGCTGTACATGAAATATAGCAAATCATTTCTATGAGCGCAGACTTAAAAACACCTTCACTGCGATAAAGATGTACCGAGCAAGACCACAGACAACCCAAGCACGAACTGCTATTCCTTAAAGATATTTATTGATGAGACGTTATATTCTTGGCAGCCCGGGCCGGCGCCGGTAACGCTAGCGCTGCATCCGGACAGTCGGACAGTTGAAGCAGAGCAAGCCGCTTGATCGGCGCACTGCGAGAACCACCACCAAGTCAACACGCGAGCAATGGCCGTGAAAAAAACAGGTCACGAATCAGACCAAATAAGCAAGGGATCGAGCCCGAACTCAGGGAAAAGTGATGCCGGGCATGAGATCGCACAGGAATGTAGCCTTGATCCTGCGAAAATTGTTGAGGTGCATCGCAGAATTGAATCAGGAGAGTACACGGTCAATACCCGGCGCGTTGCCGGCAAATTATTCGAGTTGGAATCGCAATTACGCATTCTGGACCGGCCTGGCACGAAGGACTAGCACCCCCAGAGCAAGTCCAACAGGCAACATTTGACCCTTCCCTCAAAGAAACACGCTTCACGGTTGTTTGCTCCAAAATTTCTGGCCAGGTTGCCATACAGCAACAAAACTGCCCCACCTGAGACGGGCCCTAGGCACTTGCAGGAATTCTGTGACGCAAACCTCTGCACGGTGACTTGTGTTCATCCGGCTGTTGGTTTTTAATACGCGGCCGATACAGCCCTTGAGAGCAGCCCGTCACCTGCGAATCGCCCGATCAGTGATGCACCGCGTATCCTGATAAGTGCCGGCTCATGGTTTTCAGTCGTGAATACAGAAAATTTTTATATCGTCGCCACCGCCCCGAATGACCCATCACTGCAAGTCAGGATCTCCGGTCCCTATCTGACTGAACAAGCGGCCCATGCAGATCTGGAAGCAGCTATGGTAGAGGCTGCCGCCATCGATCCGAGCGCAAAAAAATACAAGTACACGATCTCCAAAGTTGAGAGCCGCAAGCCCGGTGTGATCCAGCACATGGCAGCTAACGGCTGACAGGCCTGCTTATCATGATAACCGGCCCTACGATATGCCTGCATTCCGGGACGCAAAGATGTTAAGTGTGCTGGCACCGGTTGACTGATGAACCACGAAACATGTAAACCATAGTAAGATATGGTTTTTCTTCATTAAATCAGCTTGGTAGGAATTACATTTAAGGAAATGCTATGAACAACAAGAGCGCCGGCGAGCGCTTCCGGCTTGCACTCGAAGCCAACCACCCTCTTCAGATTGTGGGCACCATTAACGCCTACTGCGCCATGCAGGCGGAGAAAGCCGGTCATCAGGCCATCTACCTGAGTGGGGGCGGTGTAGCCAGCGCCTCGTATGGACTACCTGACCTGGGTATAACAAGCCTAAATGACGTGATTGCTGATGTCGAACGCATAACCAATGCGAGCCAGCTCCCGCTACTCGTGGATATCGATACGGGATGGGGCGGTGCCTTTAATATCGCACGAACTATCAAAGCGATGGAAAAGGCAGGAGCTGCAGCGGTCCACATTGAAGACCAGGTATCTCAGAAACGCTGTGGCCATCGGCCCAACAAATCCATTGTCAGCCAGGCGGAGATGGTTGACCGCATTAAGGTAGCGGCAGATGCGAAACAGGACGACGACTTTGTCATCATGGCCAGGACAGACGCACTGGCCGTTGAGGGTATTGATTCAGCGATCGAGCGCGCAATCGCCTGCGCTGAATCAGGTGCTGACGTCATATTTCCGGAGGCGATCCTGGAAATCGAGCAATACCAGCGGTTTGCCAATGCCCTAGACGTCCCGATACTGGCCAATATCACTGAATTCGGTAAAACGCCCCTGTTCAACTGCGAGACCCTGGGTAAGGCAGGGGTTGCCATGGTGCTGTACCCACTCAGTGCCTTCAGAGCAATGAGCAAAGCGGCTGAAGAGGTCTATCAGGCGATAGCCATCAATGGGGATCAGGTGTCAGTCGTTCCGGGCATGCAGACCCGGGAACGACTCTATGACGTTTTGGGCTATCATGCCTATGAACAAAAGCTGGATAAGCTATTTTATAATTAAACTATTAAATTCAATCGTTTAAGAGACAATAGCTAACGACTCTATCAATGGAGTGATCGATGGTAGACAAGAGACTTGGCGGTGCAGGCCTTCGTGGCCAGGTAGCTGGAGAAACCGCGCTGTGCACAGTGGGCAAGTCAGGTACCGGATTAACCTACCGCGGCTTTGATATCAGCGTTCTGGCTGAGAACGCCAGTTTCGAAGAAGTTGCGTTCCTGTTGTTACGGGGCCATTTGCCGAATCAGGGAGAATTGGAAGAGTACCTGACCAAAATCATTCAAAATCGACGGCTGCCTGAGGCGTTAATGGATGTCCTGGAACGTCTGCCGGCGAGCGCACATCCCATGGATGTGATGCGCACCGGCTGCTCAGTGCTCGGGAATCTGGAAACCGAAACGGACTTCGAGCAACAGGACGAAGCCATTGATAGACTGCTTGCGATTCTGCCCGCAATCATCTGTTATTGGTACATTTTTTCTCACTATGGGAAGCGGGTAGAGACCGAGCTGGATGACCCGTCTATCGGCGCGCATTTTTTACACATGCTGTCCGGCCAGCGACCTTCAGAACTGTTCAGTCAGGTGATGAATACTTCTTTAATCCTCTATGCAGAGCATGAATTCAATGCGTCTACATTTACCGCGAGAGTCTGCGCGTCAACCCTGTCTGACATACACAGCTGTATTGCAGGTGCCATAGGCAGTCTTAGAGGCCCACTCCATGGAGGCGCCAACGAAGCCGCCATGGAGATGATTCAGACCTGGCAATCGCCTGACGAAGCCGAGGAAGCCCTGCTGGAGATGTTAGCCCGTAAGGAAAAAATCATGGGTTTTGGCCATGCGATCTATCGGGAATCAGACCCTCGCAATGTGATCATCAAGCAATGGGCAGAAAAGCTCGCGGATGCGGTGGGCGACACGGTTCTGCATCCAGTTTCTGTGCGCTGTGAGGAAGTCATGTGGCGTGAGAAGCGCCTGTTCTGCAACGCAGACTTCTTTCACGCATCGGCTTACCATTTCATGGGAATCCCGACCAAGCTTTTTACGCCGATATTTGTTATGTCGAGACTCACCGGCTGGGCAGCGCACGTCAAGGAACAGCGCGCCAACAATCGAATCATACGACCCAGCGCGGATTATATTGGACCGGAGTCATCTGACTGGATCGACATCCGCGACCGCTGAGCGTCAGCGGATACCCCGGCTAGACTTCTGCGGGATTTTAAGCTCACCAGGATATCGCGTACCGGTAAACCAACAGACAGCCCGATCGTGCTCATGCGCCTGAGGCCTTTCTGACACTCTCCAATCTGCTGACAGCAGCGCGAGCGAATCAATCGAGGCTTGAGTTCTGCTGCAGAACCCCCACCTCTTTACCACGCGGGGCTCAGAAGAGCTCGCGTAATGAGTCCGACCGTTTGGTGGACAACTACATTCATATTGCTTAACTGGCCGTCAGGGCCTAACCATGAGGATATGCCATGAGAAAATTAGATTTCGCACCACTATACCGTTCTACTGTAGGTTTTGATCACCTCTCATCGCTATTGGAAACTGTGAATCGCAGCGACAGCAGCACACAAACCTACCCGCCCTATAATATTGAACTGCTAGAACAGGACCAATATCGAATTACCATGGCAGTGGCCGGCTTCACAAGCGAGGAGCTGGATATACAATCCGAACAAAGAACGCTCACCGTGAAAGGCCGTCGCGATAATGACAGGCTGGAGCATAATTATCTGCATCGCGGAATCGCTGCACGCAATTTCGAGCGGCGTTTTCAGCTGGCCGATTACATCGAAGTTACCGGCGCTCGGTTAGACCACGGACTTCTGCATATCGACTTAATCAGAGAAATCCCTGAAGCGATGAAGCCAAAGCATATTCCCATAGGAGACGGTTCCGGCAAGCTGATCGACATCAAGAAGGACACACGCAGCGTCGCCTAGGCGCTCGTCACGGCAGCCTGCTAGCGCCGGCAGGCTGCGCCTGAAACACCTGTCGAACTGACTCTTATCCGCTGCGCTCAGGCCAGACTGCCGGCGCTCGTCACTGCGCCACCCAGACTCAATCCAGCACGTGAACGATGAGCCCGCTTTTTAGCTTGGGCTCGAACCACGTAGATTTAGGCGGCATCACTTCACCGGCATCAGCGACGGACATCAGACTCTCAATGGACGTGGGATAAAGCGCGATAGCTGCCTGCCAGTTTCCAGAATCCACCCTCTTCTCCAGCTCTTCGAGGCCGCGAATACCTCCCACGAAATCAACCCGCTTGTCGGTTCTCTGGTCATGGATTCCCAGAATGGGTCCGAGTATGGTCTGCTCCATGATACTGACATCCAGCGAATTCACCGGATCACTCTCGTTAACTCGGGATCTCCCAAGATCGCTGAGCACAAGGTGGTACCACTGATTTTCCAGATAGAGTCCGAATTGTTTGGGTGATAGCGGTTTTGCCTCACTGACACTTCCCAACGGTTTGATCAAGAAATTTCCGCCCAATTCTGCCAAAAACTCCTGCGCCGTCTTACCGCCAAAATCTTTAATGATCCGGTTGTAATCCAGTATTTGCATCTGGTCATGAGGAAAAAGCACGACCAGAAAAAAATTATAGGATTCCTCTCCCGAGTGCTCAGGGTTCCTGTCCCGATACATGTTGCGAACACGGAACGCGGCCGCTGAGCGGTGGTGACCGTCAGCCACATAAAGACAATCCAGGTCGTTGATTGCGGTCTCAAGAGCCACAATGCTCGCCTCGTCCTGAATTGACCAAAAGATATGATGCGTCCCGTCTTCAGCCTGAAAATCATAGTCCGGATCACCCAGCACGATCTCTGCTACCAGTGCGTCAACCTGCGCCTGGGCCCGATAGGTCACGAAGACGGGCCCTACCTGCGCCCCCAGCGCATCCATATGACGGACACGGTCATCCTCTTT
>NZJB01000061.1 GCA_002691885.1 Gammaproteobacteria bacterium | reverse complement strand
GTTCGGCGCGGCGAGCAGACCCTCAATTTTTCGGCGATCCTGCAGACGCGCTGATTGGGTTCGGTTGTTTTTCTGCCGGCGTATTAAGCTGGACAGCAGTCCGGCCATAATGATCAGAAAAGAGACCTCAGTCAGCCGATGGTGCCGAAAGCTATTGGGACCTGACCAGTTGTAGGGTTCTTCCTCAATAACAAGGCAGTGGGTTTTTTTGTGCCTCATGAGGCGGCCCCTGAGCGGATTACTTAAGTTTCCATAATAGCCGCTGAACGTGTCGGTGAGGTGGCAGCCAAGGGGCAGAGCGGCGACGAGATTTTATGGGGCAGCGTGCTTTAAAGAAATCGGTCATTGGCGGTAAACTGGCAGTCATTTTTATGGCGTAGACTGAGTTTTCATGTTCCGAGTCACCATATTTACTCCAACAGGCTAGAATCATGCGACCCATACCAAGTTTTGCTACCTTTTTCCTGGTCACAATCATGTCGTCAAACAGCTACGCCCAAAAAATCGTCATTGCCCACCGAGGTGCCAGCGGTTATTTGCCCGAGCATACGCTGGAGGCCAAGGCGATGGCTTATGCGCAGGGCGCGCATTATATCGAACAGGATCTGGTGATGACCCGTGACGATAATCTGATCGTCTTGCATGACATTACCCTGGGTCGTACAACCGACGTAGACGAAAAGTTCCCCGGTCGAGCCCGTAGCGATGGCCTTTATTATGCGATTGATTTCACCCTCGAAGAGATAAGAACCCTGAACGCAACTGAAGCATTCAGAACTGAGAATGGTGAAAAAGTACAGGCGCTCGGTCAGCGATTTCCTCTTGGTAAGGGTAGCTTTCGAGTGCCTACCTTTCAGGAAGAAATCGAAATGATTCAGGGTCTGAATATCTCCACTGGTCGGGATGTCGGTATCTATCCTGAGGTCAAACAGCCGGCATTTCACCGTCAGGAAGGCAAGGATATAAGCACCAGAGTCGTTGAGGTTTTAAAAGAGTACGGTTACACCAGCAAGAGCAGCAAGGTCTTCCTGCAAACATTCGACTACGAAGAGCTAGGCTTGATTCAAAAAGAGATACTTCCTTCAGTGGGGATCGAGGTTAGTCTGATCATGCTTATCGGCAACCGTTCAGACTATCCCTGGATGCTTGAGTCAGATGGTATGTCTAAACTTGCCTACTCAGCGGACGGAATCGGGCCTTCCTACAATCTTGTCGTGGACAGAGCGTCTGAGGTAGGCGATATACGCGTTACTGAACTGGTGACTCAGGCGCATGACGCAGGACTTGCCGTCCATCCCTACACCTTCCGGGCTGACCCCGGCGCCGTTCCGGATTATGCGGGAAGCTTTGAAGAACTGTTGGATATTCATTATTTCCAGGCTAATGTTGATGGGTTGTTCACAGATTTTCCTGACCGCGTCGTGCAGTTTCTGCAGTCACAGTGACAGCTTGCTCTCCGGACAGCGCATTGGCGGGCACAACAGAATATTGCGCGCTGCGGGGAAAAAAACTCAGATCAGGCTGAAGGTTGGCATCACAGGCAGTACTGGTGTTTGCAGATCGAACGGCTAAAATACCAGCTCCCCACTTATTGTTGGAACTTTTAATTCAGGAATCGAATCATGATGATGACTTCTATCAAATCAGCAAGATCTCGCCTATTCGGTCTCGCGGTCGCATCGGGATTGCTGGCGAGTGCGACTCAGGTGACCGCGCAGGAATTCCGGGCTGGTGAGCCTATCGGCGCGGTCAACGAAGCCGGTGCGCGCGTACCGATGTCAGCCAATGTCAAAGTCTATGGCAGTTTCCATTTCTCAGAGAGCTGTACCTTTGATCCCGCGCGCAACCTGATACTGGCTATGAATAACGGCGAGCGCGGTGACGGCACCGAAAACGATGGCTTTGTTTCCCTGATTAATCCTGACGGCTCCGTCNACACTCCAAAATGGATNGGAGTGACGCGCGATGGTCTGGANTTGCATCANCCGCTNGGCAGCGCAGTGCGCAACGGGGTGCTCTACACCGTGGACGTCGGCTATGTAAGNTCTTTTGATCTGGCTACGGGTCAACCACTCAAGTCGGTTGAAGTCCCNGGCTCAACNATTCTCAATGGCATNGCGGTAACTGAAGACGGTACCGTCTATACATCTAACNCCCGNAATCCCGANCTGATCTATAAGATTACCGCCGATGATGAGGTTTCTGTGTTTGCAGACGGGGCGCCGCTCAATGTGCCTAATGGCGTGGCGATAGATACGGATGGCAACGTGGTGGTGGTTAACATTGATGACAATGCAGTGATCACCTATAACCTAGATGGCGAGGTCGTGAATACCGAGTATGCCGCAGAAGGTGGAAACGATGGCGTGGTAGTTCTTCCTGATGGCACCAAGTATGTGAGCAGCGTCCGCTTCGGCAGTGTCTCTGAAATCGAGCCCGGTGAAGAGGCGACCATTATTGCTTCGGGTATCCCGAGCGCGGCATCGATGTGCTACGACTCCGTGCAGCATCAGCTGGTTATACCCATGAACCCCAACTACTCTTTGGCGTTCATTCCGCTATGATGTCGGTGCAGCGAGGCTCGAGGACGCTCTTACTGAGTCTCGCTGCGTATTTTACTGGCCTAGTCTCCGGCGATCACCCTTGAAATCAGGCAGTTAAACCTGCTAAGCCCGGCCTGAAGATGAACCTCCAGCAGGGCTGAACTAAAGCGAAAGTGATTTTCCACGCCGAATTTGGTGCCGGGTATCATCAGCACACCTTCTTCCTTTAATAACCGCCTTGCGAGGTCCTCTGAACTGATTGGCAGGTTAAATCTGGGAAACGACATCGCTGAGGCTTGAGGTGGTACTACTGAAAAAACGCCAGGGTGTGAATCTAGCGCTGCAGCGAAATTATCAAAGCCGCGCCTGATAAGCGCTCTGGCTCTGGCTCTGAGTTTTTTCCTGGCCGTCTCGACTAGCGCGGAATCCGCCAACTTCATAGAGAAAATTGTGGCAGCAATTGCAGCGTACTCATGACGGCGCCAGCACGCCTCAATCACATCGGCAGGNGCAACCATCCAGCCCAGTCTCAATCCCGGCAAGCCATAAGCCTTACTCATGGAATTGATCGCGATGACGCGCTCATATTCTCCCCAAAAGCTTTGGGTTGGTGTGTCGCTATTTAATTCGGTCCCTGCATAAACTTCATCTGCCACTATCCAGGCACCTACGCCGGCCGCCGAGGAAACGAGGGCCCGGCGATCTGTTTCAGTCAGGATGCGACCGGTCGGATTGTTGGGATTCACTACATGAACGATGCGGGTATGTTTGTCCGTCTTTTGTTGCAAAGAATTGGTATCCAGCGCCCAAGCTTCAGATTCAATCATGTCGACGGTCCGCACTTCGAATCCAAGNTTCACTGCATTGCCGCTCAGCTGCTCGTAAGTCGGCCGGAACCGAATTAAATTGTCGCCCGACTGCAGCAGGGTAGCGGCCACCAGTGTATTGGCTTCACTGGCGCCGATAGTCACNAGNACATTATCGGCAGTGGCACCTGNGTACAGACTGGCAATCTTTTCTCGCAAGCTCTGCAGGCCATTTACCTGCGGGTAGTCCACTAGCGTGGCAAACAGTGATTGTGTATCCACCTCTGCCAGTTCAAACAGTTCGGCAAATGTNAGCGGGTGCACGCCACTCTCGGCGAAATGAAATTNCACCNCATGTTCNTTCTCTGACATGTATTGCTCTATCGCGAAAGGCTGGAACATGGAATAGACCTAGTTGTTTGCTTAGATGATAAGCGCGTGAGCAGACTCTGATTGGTCAAGCCATCGAAAAAGAGATGGATGCATTGAGCGCAAATCACAAGCTCCAGAGTAAATGGTGGGCCAGTGGTTGATGAGTGTGCATGAGAGGTTTGATTTTTACGGTCTAGGACTTTTGTCTTGATTCAGGGGCACTAACCCAAACAAATCTCTAATCTCATTGGTATTCAAATAAAACACTACGAACGAATACAGGCCCAGAGGAACAGCATGGGTGATGGCAAAGAGCAGATACTCACCCGCAGAAGAAACAGTCATCATCAGAAATATCAGCTGAAATGCGTGCATAATGGCATTAACAGATGCCAGCAGTGTGGCGGCGATCCAAACTAGATAACTGCGATATAAAATCCCGATAGCCAGGCCCGCCCCCGGCACTGCTGTAATCAAACCCGCAGACAAACCGCCAGCAGACAGTCCCACATCAATAATGCTGAGCGCACTGGCGAGAAACATCACCCCGGCAGCGATATAGATGCTCGTGGGGTTCTCTGGGAAGTGCAGCAGCTTCATGGTGGTTAGATGTTATCTCTGCCGGTTGTTTCGGCTATTCATATTGCTCCTGTGCGGCCGCTGTTTCAAGCAAATTGCTAGGCCTACTCCCCGCAATTCGCGGCGGCTCAGCTGGGAGCTGCGCTCCTTCTTCTGTATTGGTTTCGTTAGCCAGAAAGGTAATCCCTCTGAAAGCAATCCAGCCATTGAGTTTAGTGCACAGAAAATACCAATCAAAATTGGCATCTGACCATTTCNNCCAANTGATCCTCCTGNCGTGCTAGTGATCTCTNNCNGCCTTTGAAGGTGAGCAAAAGCCATTACTTTGGTTACTGCTNTCNGCGACATGCGATCTATGCTATCATTTGTGCTGACCTGCTCTGCTGCAAGAAAGTGAGAATTGGGACTGCTGACCACAATAGGGCTGTATGCTCGGTGCCCGTCGNGAGTGACGNCNGGTTCATGGTAGTNGGGTNNAGAACGNGCATCGGNACAGAGTTGGGGGGNCTGGNAACTCTGGCCCAGGTAAGTNAAGCCCNGGGGCAGAGTTCAAGCCGCCTGGCCAGAATTCTGATCGCGTCGCGAAGGCATAATTAAAAGGCGTAGCGAAGGCCCACAAAAGTAGCCCGTGGCGGCGCAGGCCCCAGGAATAGCGGAACGGTAAGATCCTCGATAATAGGCACCTCGAGCTCTCCGGGCTCTTCGCCCAACAGGCCGAATGTTTCGAATTGTTCATCAAAAAGGTTGTTTACGGTGGNAAAGACTTCGAACTGCTCGCTGAACTGATAGCTGGCTCGGAGATTGACGAGCGTGTAGCCAGCGACCGTGTCCAGTTGATTGGACTCATCCCCCCGCAGGTGCTGATCGCTGTTGCTGATCACGTCTAGTCCGACGCCGATACGATCAGTAATCCGATAGTTCGTGAGCAGCTTGAATTGATTCTGCGGAATGCCAGGAATCTGATCGCCGTTTTCCACCAGAATTTCTCCTTCGTCGTCTGCAAAAGCGTGATTTGGACTCAATACCGTGAACTTGTCCTCGAAGGTGGCGTCGACAAAACTGTAGGCCAGCGTCCAGTTCAGGTCCTGCCAGTTACCTGTGAGCCGGCCTTCAAAACCCCGGCGTCGGGTTTTATCCACATTAGCGAAAAGGCCGGTGGATCGGCCAGTGGTCTGAAACAGGATGTCATCTCTGTTCGTGGTGTGAAAGGCGCCTGCCGTATAAGTGATGTCACCGAGTGAACCACGGGCACCAATTTCTAAACTGTTAGACACGACGTCATCCAGAGGCGGATCGGCGAGGAAAGCATTGGGCAAACGGCACTCGAAGTCTATATCGTCTGGATCATCACCGCGCTCGACAGCAAACTTTACCGCAAGTTCAAACACGCCTTCGTTACAGGCCAGTTCTATCGGAGTAGGCGCGCGGGATGAGCGGCTGAGTGATGCGTAAAGATTATGATTCTCGGAGGCTTGCCAAGTGACGCCTAGGGCGGGATTGATACGGGTGAAGTTGTGGTCACCATTGAGTTCGGGACGCATACCGGAACGATCACGCAGGGTGACGCCAGTATCATTGGCGCGCAGTGACAGCGTCAGCGCAATAGCATCGCTGAGATCCAAGGTTGAGGTAAGGTAAGTGCTCAGCGTCTCAGTTTCGGTGTTGATCAGAGTTGCTGCATCATCAACGAAGGTTCCTGTGCCAAGACCGGTAGTAGTGCGCGTGAGCGGATCGATTTCAGCGAGTTCTAGGATCGAACGAAAATCTGACTCACCGTTAAAGTAAGAGCCCCCCATTACAATCTGACCATCATAGCCGGCGAGGGTGCCTGTGAGTGTCCACTGGAAGTCGCCGCCGAATGACTGCTGCACCCGATTGCTGATGTTGTTGATGGCATCATCCGTCAGTACACCAGTACCCGACAGCTCGTCGTCTTCAAACCCTTCGATGTTGTACTCTTCATCCTCGCCAAGACTGGCGGCCAGGTTGTTGAGGAAGTCCTCTAGCGCCTCGGCGTCGCTGAATTGACCCTGGCACAGATCATCGTCATCGATGCCGAGTTCCTCAACATCGTCTTCTTCCAGTCCTTCAATTAGGCCATCACCGTCGGCGAATCCACAGACTGCAAATTCAGTACCGTCACCGTTAAACGCATCNGTTTCATTTTCGCGCCAGAACAGGTTGCCGCTGAAACTGATGCTGGCAGACACTTCGTGGGCGAAGTCGAGGTTCANCATGGTCATATCATTTTCTGTGATGTCGGGGCCGGTGAATATCGCTTCACGTCGAAGNGTTAACAGTTCAACGGGCGCGGCGCCGTTGCCAATNAGATCGGAGCGGCCGNGCTGAAGATTCAGATTCACNGCGGAGTANTCAGAACGCCAGCTGAGACTGCCGTATAGGTTAATTGCGTCAGACTCTGACTGTTCCCGCCAGCCGTCTTCGTCGAAGCGCTCGACGTTGAGGTAATAGCCAAGTTGGCCATCATTGCCGCCGAGCTCAAAATTGGCGGTCTTGCGGCCAAAAGAGCCGGCGCTGACTTCGATATTGNCGCCTTCAAAGTTGAAGCCATCTTTCATATCGATTACCAGGGANCCGCCCAGGCTGTTGAGGCCATATAGCGGGTTAGAGCCACCGCTGAGAGTAATCTGGTTGATCGCTGACTGAGGCANNAGATCCCAATTGACCGCATCACCCAGTGGTTCATTGATGCGTACGCCGTTCTGGAACACTGCCAGACCCTGCGCTAGTCCCAGCAGCGGGGATGCCGTGAATCCGCGGTACTGCAGATCGCGCTGCAAGGGGTTGTTCTGGGCATCATTAAGGGAGACACTGGAAAATGACTGACCCATAAAATCCGCCAGGCTTACAGCTCCGACATTTTGTAGTTCCTGCGCTGAACCAACCTGAATTGGATAGGGCAGTTTGCTGCTGTCGATACTGGAGCCGGCAGGCACTACGTCAATAACGAGAATTTCCAATGAAGCCTGCGCAAATGTCTGAGATGCCAACCCGATAAGAGCAATTCCGATGGCGAGACTCAGGGGGCTGGCAGGGTGAGTGACTTTGTCATGCATGCTGTGCGCGCTCAGAGAAATTGATCTTCGGATTGCTGTGGGATGAGGCTTCGCTTTCTGTCACCGCAGGATTAAGCTACCCTGACGCGCTAAAGTATAGCAGATCGATGCCTCAAGTGGCCTCCGGTTCAGGCAGCTTAAATGGCGTGCAAGAAGATAAATCAAAGACGGCGCTCAAGTGATAAGTCTCGTGGCAGTTTTCAATTCGGACGGCGAGTACCGAGGCTTTGACCAACTTGATCAGTCTGTGTAGATTAGCGCCTCATTATTTGCCTGGCATGCGCCGGCGATTGAACCCGGAAATTGGAGAAAATCATGGCGACTGTTCTTATCACTGGCACCAATCGTGGCCTCGGTCTGGAATTTGTTAAGCACTTCCTGCAGCAGGGAGATAAGGTGATTGCCAGTTGTCGCGACGGTAGTCAGGCTCCTGAGCTGCGAGCGCTCGTCGACACCAATGCCTCACTCAGTTTGATGAATCTGGATGTTTCGGATGAGCAATCCATGGCCAGCTTCGCCTCTACGCTGGGTGAAACGGCGATCGATATTTTCGTCAATAATGCCGGTATCTATGGTCCCCGCGATGCTAACTTTGGCAAGGTGAAGAGCGTCGACTGGGAGTCGGTAATGAATGTGAATGCGATTGCTCCTTTGTTGCTCACCCAGAAAATCATCAGCAATCTGCGCTTAGGTAATGCCAGGAAACTGGTGTATGTCACGTCTAAAATGGGGTCCATTGAAGACAACCGGGGCGGTGGCAGCTACATCTATCGCAGTTCTAAAACCGCGTTGAATTCGGTTGTCAGAAGCCTGTCCGTCGATCTCAGGGAAGAAGATTTCTCGGTGGCGGTCCTGCATCCGGGCTGGGTACGGACCGACATGGGCGGTCCCAGCGGGTTAATTGATGTCACCACCAGCGTCTCGGGGATGATGTCGGTGATTGAAGGTCTGAGCCCGGCCGGTTCTGGGCAGTTCTTCAACTACGACGGCAGTATCATCCCCTGGTAATCCGACGCTTCCTTTTCCGGCTCAGCCTCAAATCTGATGAATCAAGATTGACGTAATTCGTCAGACCCATTGCTCAGCAGCCCAATCAGCCTGCCCGATTTATCTCGTTCTGTCACTTGGGTCTATTTTGATTATGAAAAAATTGTTCTCAGCCTGCGCCCTGTCCCGGATAGTGCGACTGGCTATCCTGTTGGGGCTTATGCGAAGTGCCTTTCACTCCCATGGGCATGGCGGAGTCGCTTTTGAGGACGATTTATGCGTGATCAATGTCAATTTCATGCAAGCGCATTTTACCGTGTTCCAGCCGGAAACCCGGCAAAACACTGAGTATTGTGAAGACATCCCGGATGTGACTCGATCAGTATTTGTGATGGAGTACCTGCATGATCTGCTCACGGAAATGGCAATTGATTTTCGCATTGTGCGCGACATCAATAACGTCGGCCGTTTCGCCTCCTGGAAAGACATAGAAGCGATAGACGATTTGGAAGCGGCCACCGTCTTCTACCAGCAACCGCAGATTGAAGAAGGCGGCTTCTACCGGACCAGCTATGAGTTCCTCGAGAAAGGGACCTATATCGGAGTCGTGACTGCAGTGCATCCGGAGGAAGAGAGGAACTATAACGCCGTGTTTTACTTTCAGGTCGGAGGCAGAGACTGGGGCACGATACCGCTGTTTATCCTGATTGCTGTGCTGCTCCAGCTGATTTACTGGCTGAGCCAGGGAGGATGGCAGCGCCTTCGCTCCAGATATGCGTGAGCCGCTTTGATTCATCAGAGGTCTTCGAGCCTTGCTGAACCTCGCTGAATGCATTCGCTAATAAGACGATTTCAGCCATAGAAAACCTCCGAGAGTTCGTTGCGTTCACTGGCTCTTGCCGAATCTTGACCCGCGTATTCAGTCCTTACCAGTCTCGCCGATACCTCTATAGAGGCTCCGGAGAAGCTGGTCTGGTTCCTGTTTGAGGGACCCCTCCTGACTCCTCTTCACTCAGTGTGTCGTCGATTGGAGTGACTGCCCGTGCACGTGAAGATTCTGAGATTAAATAAGGCTGGGATTCCGGTCAGCTGGCTGACTCGGGAAGAAACTGCGACGCTGCTGGCAAAAGATCAGGTCATCTGGTCACTCGGCGAGCCGGTGATGGAAATTCGCGGAGGCGTTAACCGCGAAGGCACTCGCTCGGTGTTACGTTTGCCCAGCATCGTGGCCTGCGATGGCAAAGTCCACAAAGAAAGTTTTGATCCACCGCTGGAGAACAAATTTTTGTTCCGTCGAGACAAGAATGTCTGTCTGTATTGTGGGGGAGAGTTTCCCTGGATGGAACTGTCACGTGATCACGTGATTCCGACCTCCAAAGGCGGCAGTGACAGCTGGACTAATGTCGTGACCTCCTGTCGACGCTGTAACAATCGAAAAGCGGACCGCACGCCAGAGCAGGCGAATATGGAACTCCTGGCTATCCCTTTTGTGCCGAATCCATACGAATTCCTTTATCTCTCCAACCGTGCGGTGCTAGCCGATCAGATGGAGTTTCTGAGCGCGCGTTTTTCCCGGAACATAAGGTTGATCTAGGCGCGCGAGCCAACCGCCCCGCGCGGTTCCAATCTGCTGTCATTCCGGCCTGTTTTTCATGATAGGATCACGAATCGTTTCAGGCAGCTAGGTAGTGCTGTCTTATTCTGATGCCTACTGCTATGCATGAAAAACCACAGAAACCTCTTGTCGGCGCGCTGCTTTCACTGACCACGGCCGCTCTTTGGGGGGTGTTGCCGGTGGCCATTAAAGAGCTGCTCTCCATGATGGATGCCAGCACCGTCGTCTGGTACCGGTTTCTCGTTGCGGCGCTGGTAATTTTCATCTGGCTTGCAGCCAGAAAGAATCTTCCGGGTCTTTTTCGCGCAGCGGTCAGAGTGCGGTGGATGATGCTTATTGCTGCGCTGGGATTGTGCGGTAACTATTATTTTTTTTCACTGTCTCTCAACTTTGTAAATGCCGAGACAAGCGAAGCAGTCATTCAGCTGACCACGCTGTTTTTAATTCTCGGCGGCGTCTTCATCTACAAGGAACCCTTTGCGGGCATGCAGAAGGTGGGTACGGGTCTCATTCTTGCCGGCTTGCTATTGTTTTTCCATGATCGGCTGGAAATACTCAGCTCTATGGATAATGCAGAAACCTTGGGAGTGCTTCTTGTCGTGGTTGCAGCGATCACCTGGACAATTTACGCGCTGCTGCAGAAGCAGCTGCTGGGGGCGTTTAGTTCAGTACAGATTCTGTTTGTCATTTATTTCGTCTCGGCAGTGTTGCTGCTGCCATTTGTATCGCCGGGTGCGCTGTTTCAGCTGACGGCTTTTCATTACGCGCTGTTGGCCTTTTGCTGCCTAAACACCTTAATAGCCTATGGCTGTTTTGCTGAGGCACTCAACCTTTGGGATGCTTCGAAGGTCAGCGCGGTGCTGGCACTGGCGCCGCTGTTCACCATCGCAACGCTTAAAGTTATTGTCATCATCAATCCTGGGTATGCGTTTACCGATCGCCTGTCGAATCTTTCAGTGCTGGGCGCGGTGCTGTTAATGGTGGGGTCAGCTCTCACTGCGCTCATGCCCCTTCTTCAGCTGCGCCGATAATAGTTATTCGCGGCAAATGATGGGCAGGGTGCGAGAACAGAGATTGCAATCTTTGCTGCTGCTGACTAAATTTGNGTNANCGGTGCCTCATCCGTCCGGTACCGAATACAATAAAAATAGGGGTTATCCAGGGGGTTTGTACATGCGAGTTGCAGGTTTCGCGCTTTTTCTTACTACTTTCGTCATTTCTCATTTCGCGGTTGCCCAGCTGAGTCGTGTCGAGATCACCTCGCGAGAGACCTTGTCTGACCCGAANGTTCGTTTTAGCTATGAAAAGATCGAAGGGATNATGCACTTCACGCTTGCTCCGGGTTTGAGGGCTAATCAGAGGATTGTTGACCTTNAACATGTACCCTTGAANGAGGCTGGCNTGGTGGAGTTCGCAGCGGATTTTCGNTTGNTGGTGCCTAGCNAAAATATCGCGACCGACACGCTGATCTACCACGTCAATAATCGGGGCAGGAGTGCGACGCATCCGGAAATTTCTTTGCAGCACCCTCTGGCGTCNCAAGGTTTCACNTATCTGGTAACAGGCTGGATTAATGANTTAAGTTCCGCGCCGGGGCGCCTTCGTCTGCACGCGCCAGTGGTCGGCTCTGAGGAAGCACCCATAGCTGGACCGGTTCGCTATGAGGTGTCAACGAGTCGGGCTACCGACAGCATTGCTATCGCGGGAGCCGGGCATCTGGCCTATCCGCCGACTGAAGCGGGANTGGCTGCAGCGACTCTTACCCGTCGTCTGTATCAGTCTGAACCCAGAGAACCCATAGAGCGATCNCAATTCGACCTTACAGTTTCAGANCGCAAAGATTCAAGTCAGGTTGACGTGGCGCTTGCGCTCGACGGGGGCTTTGAACCGGGCTACCTGTATGAGCTGATTTACGAAGCACAGGACCCGGTTCTTGTCGGGGCAGGAATGTCCGCGATTCGGGATGCTGTCGCGGCGATTCGCCACGATCAGGAATCTGATCTGCTGCAGGATCTCAATCTGCCTCAAATCCGACATACGATTGCCTACGGGGTCTCGCAAAGCGGTCGCTTGTTGCGTCAGTTCGTCTACGAAGGTTTCAATGCCGATCTGAACGGTAATAAAGTGTTTGACGGTGTTATCCCGATCATCTCAGGCGGGGGTTTTGGCATGTTCAACATGCGGTTCGCCATGCCAACGCGGACCAATGGCCATCATTCCAATCATCTCTATCCCAATGATCTGTTTCCTTTTACTTANGGTAACAGTACAGACCCCTATACAGGGAGACAGGACGGAGTGCTCGCCAGGGCCCGTGTAGCAGACGTTGAGCCAAAATTGATGCACATTCAGACGGTTAATGAGTACTGGCTGAGGGCGGGCTCTCTTACCCACACNACTGCGGACGGTCGTGCGGATGTCCTGATTCCTNANAATGTTCGCTTCTATACGATAGGAGGATCCCAGCACGGCTCCGGTAACGGTCGACCGCGNGAAGCAAGCAGCGGACAGCTGCCTCCGAATCCGAGCATGTGGTCGCCCATAAGCGACTCTCTTATCGTTGCCATGAGCCTCTGGATTTCAGATATGAAGGCCCCGCCCGCATCGCGAATTCCACGTATAGCCGATGGGACTCTGCTGCCCTCCCACCTGAATGGCGAGATTAACCCTGAAGTCTGGCGGCCAATTGCCGGATATCGACATCCTTCTTCCATGTATCAGCCCAGCCTGAATGATTACGGTCGGCGCTGGACANAGAAACGCGTCATCGACAGTCATCCTCAGCGCGCAAACGAAGCTTACGTCGCTCTGGTTCCTGCGGTAGATCCGGACAATAACGATCTGGCCTCCGTAACTGTTTTGCCGCCCACTGCCAAAGTGCCGCTTGCCACTTTTGTCAGTTGGAATTTGCGAGCGCTGAAGACCGGCGCTGAGAATTCGCTGGCCCGGTTGGCCGGGGGCTATATTCCTTTCGCCACAACCGCGGGAGAAGCTGCTGAAGCTGGAGATTTTAGAAATTCTCTGGAGTCACTATACGGCAGTTTTTCTGAATATCTGGTGCAGTATGAGGCGGCTACCGATGCGCTTATCGCCGACGGTTTCCTGTTGTCCGGTTTCAAAGAAGCTTATTTGCAGATCGCGCGCGATAACGCGGTGTTCTTCCCATAGGCCAATCTAGTGTGGCTCTGGTGATGTGTGTCAGTAGCGCGTATCGGGGCCGAGCAGCCTGCCGCAGTCCCGAGAGTCAGATCTGCGCCATTTCCTGAGGTCAACGCCGTACTCAAGAAAAGCTTTCAGTCATCTCTGGGTGAATCCAGCCCGAGTTTAATCGGCTCAAGTCTTGGCAGGCTGCAGGCGTGCGGCTCAGTATCGGTGGAAGTGTCCTCGGGATTGCCAGTTCCGCCCAGATTCAGAAAAGTTTGTGAGGGCCTTTCCCCCAGACAAATCAGATTCTCGACGGACCTGCCGGCACGGATTAACCCGCCCCACACGATGTCGGGAGAGTGGTTGCCAGTCGCCTTATGCCACTTGGCCAGTAATGTGTGTGCCGGCACAGTGCCACCGCCTTCGAAGCGATTGTCGTGGATATAGATTTGCTCCGGGTAAGGGTCGTAGTTCGGGTCGTCAATTGAGCGCCCGCCCAGCACAAAACTGTAGACCATGAGATTGACGTTGTTGTTGTCCCTGAAATTGTTCTCAAAGACTTCGATATTGTCGTTCGCCAGTATCAGCAGTCCCGTGCCGGGCGGAACATTCCCGACTATGGCCCCTTCGGGGGCGAAGTTTGCTGTATTGTTTTCATAAACAGCATTATTGAATACCCGCGTACCCTGGCCGCCCTGAACCTGCAGATTCGGTAAATCAAAAACCAGAATACCTCCGGTATTGTTCGTTGCCACATTGTNATAGACATCTGCAAATGTTGAGTTTTCGATCTCGATACCGGCGACGTTATATTCNGCACGTGAATTGCGCACAATGATTTGGCTTGACTGTCCGACATAGATTCCAGCATCGGCCGCCCCGATCGCTACGGAACTGTCAATCAGAATGTGGCTGGACTGCACCGGATAGATTCCGTAGGCACCATTCTCCGGGTCCGGGCCTTTGGTCCACTCAGTGCGAACCCGACGAATAATNACGTTATTGCTTTCATTGATTTTCAGCGCNTCTCCGATGGTGTTTTCAATCGCGAGATCTTCGATCACAAAATCGTCAGCCGTCACCAGCAGCCCCTCTGCGCCCTGCNGCTGGCCGCTGAATGACAGAATTGAGCTGTCCATACCAGCACCGCGAATGGTTACCCCCGGAACGGTCAGCGACAGGCTGCGGGTCATCTCATGTCTACCGGGTGGAATCTCGATCGTATCGCCAGGCTGCGCTTCGATCAGCTGAAGCTGGAGGGATTCCTCGAAGCTAAACTCGGGGTCCGAAGCGGCTCCGGAGCCAGAGCGGTCATTACAAGCATTCACTGACAGCGCTACGACAAGCGCCAGGCCATACATTTGGGAGGTTTTCATTGCTTTTATCCTTCGATAGCCAGGTTTACAGGGGCATGTGGACCCCTGTTCTTTCAGATGAGGCAGTCAGTCTAGCGATCCACTACTTCGTACATCCACGTGTCGCNGCTGCGTATTGATTCATCGGAGGTGAAGTCACCGTCGGCGCCACCAAAGTATTTGCGAGCAAATTCAGACAGCACCGGAACGACTTCCGGGCCCTCCATGACGCGCTGCAGCCGTTGCTCATACAGCTTGCCATCGATACGCAAAATGATCCGGTCATCGCGTTCAAGATAATGCGGCCACTGCTTCCAGATGCCACCGTAGCTGGTGTTCATGTAGCCGCTGACGAGGAACAGGTTCTGTTCGTGCACAGCAAGCCAGACTGTTCGCGACCGTGCTGGCTGCAGGGTCTGGAATTCAATCGTGTCCCGATCAGCCAGAAAACTCCAGTCATCAGGGGCCGTAGTGAGCTCTCCNGTAGTGAACGGGCCGCCTGAGAAGACTTCNAAAGGTCCGTCGCTGAATCGCATCAGAGCCAGGAATAAGCCGATCAGGCCAACAGCGATCCCTAGCGCAAGACCGATTGTGTTCGTCAACGTTTTCATGGCGAAGTCCCTGTACAGTGTTTTCGAGCGAGTCTGGTCAGCGCCATCAGCTATTACTGACTCACTGCGCTGTTATTTTTGTCATTTTTGCCCAATTCCCTGCTTTATTTAAGAAAAACTTGATCNGCAACGCAAGTCGGCGCGTTCTAACANTNAGGACTCTGCCCCATCCGGCTTGAATGCCCTTGGGGCTNAAGGCTGTTAGTCCCTACCTCGAGGCTACTGCAAGCCTCTCTAAAACTTAAATGCCTCTGCCGTCTAACCCGGCAGGGGCATTTTTTTGGCCGGTCTCCGGGGACAGCGGCGCGACCTCCTATCGTAGCGGCGACGGACTGTATTCTTTGGATGATTCAACCGGGTAAGCCGGTGATGGCGCGGATTCGATGGCTTTCGCTGTCGGTAACATAAACCAGGCCGCGATGGACGCAGACCCCGTGGGGTCGATTCAGTGAACAGCTCAAGGGGTCTCCATCCGGACCGTCGCCACGTTCACCGCTCCCTAGAACTGTACTGATTAAGCCCGAGTTGAGCGACAGCCGACGTAAGACGTGATTTTCAGTGTCAACGATGTAAAGGCTGTTATCAGTGCTGGAATAGGCGATTCCTTTGGGCCCGCTAAATGTGGCGTTCAGACCGGGCCCACCGTCACCAGCATATCCCCGATGTCCGGTTCCGGCAATGCGCTGCAGTCGCCCTGCGTTGAGATCCAGTTTGAATACCGCGTTGCCTTCACGCAACACCAGATAGGCATTGCCGTCCCTGTCGCAGTCGATGGATCTTGGCCCGAGCAGGGGCGTTCCGGACAATGCTGCGCTGTCCGGAGTTGTAGTGCGATCACCGGTGCCGGATAACGTGGAAATCATGCCCGTCTGACGACTCACACTGCGTAATCGATGATTCCCGATGTCGCAAATCAGCAGATTGTTTCGCGAATCAAAAGCGATGCTGTGAGGACGGCGCAACTGGCTCAACACGGCTGAACCGCCATCCCCCGAAAACCCCTCTTCGCCGTTGCCGGCTACTGTACTTACGAGGCCGGTTCNGCCGGCNATGCGTCTTACAGTATGGCTATCGCGCTCCACGACAAAAAGATTGCCCTCAACATCCCATCTAATTTCGTGGGGTGCGGAGAANGCTGNCTCGAGCGGCCGCCGCGATTCACTGCGATAACCCGGCTCGCCGGTTCCGGCAATGGTGGAAAGTCTCAAATTATTCAGATCGATGCGCCGGATGCGGCCGGTGTCGACCTCACAGAAATAGAGTGCCCCATCGGGGCCGGGCACGACGCCGTAGGGATTGTTGATCGGGGTTTCTGTGGCAAGGCTGCCCCGCTCGCCTTCAGGTTCATAACCCGCCTCGCCGGTTCCGGCGATAGTATCCACCCTCGTGACTTGTCCCCATACGACTGACGGGAAAGAGCCCGCCAGTGAGGTGAGCGCGAGNGTCTGGCCGAAGCGTCGGCGATTCATACTGGGAGTTGCTCTGATCATGATGGCTCTTCTGGTGGATAGGTGTTGTTTTTTTTGCTTGCCCCAAATACTCTCACATTCCAACCGTTTGAATAAGAACAAAAGCAGCAGGGGGCTGACCATGTGCGATTTTGAGACGCAGAAAGACACAGACGATTACCTGAAGACACNTCCGGAAATTTCAAGACGTGAGTTTACGACGCTGGCGACAGGTGCGGGCATGGCGATGATGATGCCTTCNATCGCTGGTGCGCAATCGATCTCCGAGCGGGATGTNGAAATCCGTACTCCGGATGGTGTNGCGGATTGCCATTTTGCNTATCCGTCAACCGGCAGCCACGCCGCAGTGCTGGTTTGGCCNGATATTTTGGCGCTNCGGCCTGCATTCAGGGAAATGGGCCGCAGACTGGCGCGGGAAGGTTACNCGGTGCTGACAGTGAACCCTTTTTATCGCGACGCGCGCTCTCCGGTGGTTGGCNTGGGCGCCAGCTTTGGNCAACCGGAAATCCGAAACCTGGTGCTGCCTATGGCTAGAAACCTTAACGCTGACACTCACTTCACNGATGCCAGAACGTTTACCGCCTGGCTAGATGAGCAGGATGAAGTGGACACCAGCAAAGGGATTGGCACCACCGGCTACTGCATGGGTGGACCGATGGTGATGCGCACCGTGGCCGCCGTTCCGGAACGCTTCGCCGCAGGCGCAACTTTCCATGGCGGAGGTCTGGCGACGGGCAATCCCGACAGCCCACATCTACTTATCCCTGAGACACAGGCATCTATGCTGCATTGTGTTGCTGACAATGATGATCAGAATGATCCTCAGGCCAAAATGACGCTGCGTGAAGCCTACGATTCGGCAGGTATAAATGCTGANATTGAAGTNTATTCTGGCGCACTTCATGGNTGGTGTGCGATTGATTCGCAGGTTTACCATCTGGATCAGGCTGAGAAAGCCTGGGCCCGACTGCTGAACTTGTTCGCGTCGAATCTGGCCTGATTTGATGNGTGTGGTTGTCTGNGCCTTCGGTGCTCAGACAGCGTCGCCAATAAAAAAGCCCGGCATGCCGGGCTTTTTTTGGTTTATTCCAGTCAGTCTGGTTGTTGAATATTTAACTTACTCGTCCAGAAAATGTCCGCATCACCGAAACTGCTGTCCTGACGCGATGAAAACCACGCCATGGTCTCGNCACCCGGTGGCAGAGCCGGGCACATGTCAGCGCCAGCAGTGTTGATCTTGGGTCCGAGATTAAAAGCAGGCTTCCAGACATTGGGGCCGGCAGANGCAGCGCCGTAGATGTCCATGCTGCCAAAGCCACCNGGNCGATTCGAGGTGAAATACACCTGGCCATCAACNTCCTGTGTAAAGTGAAATTCTTCTGCCGCGGTATTTATGTTCGGGCCCTGATTCACCGCATCCCCCCAGCCGCCTCTACNGTCNGGATTTACGCAGTAAATGTCTGAACCTCCGTAGCCTCCGGCACGACGCGAGGCGAAACACAGTGTTTCACCGTCTTGCAACACCGCCGGGCAATGCTCGTCGCCCTCGGTGGTGCTGACGGGATAGCCGATCAGCTCCGGTGTTGACCAATGGCCGTTTACTTTTCTGGTCACGAACAGATCATGATTATTTCGCGGAGAGGTGGTGGCCAGCCGATCTGAGCGAAAGTAGATGGCATTGCCGTCTGCGGTAATCCAGGGCTCGCGATCGTCACCCAGGCGCAAGGGGTCTGCGTCCGTGGCCGGAGGCTGATTGACGGGGGTGCCCATATTTACGGGAGTATCCCAAGTGCCGGACTTTGGGTTGAAACTCACGATGTACAGATCCTTGGGGTCTCCGTCTGCAACGGCCATGTCCTGGCGGGCGCTGCAGTAAACCATGGTGCCGTCGTCAGCAAAGGACAGTTCGCCCTCGGCCCACATNGTGTTGATCGGCGCGCCAAAATTATGNACAGCCAACTCTATCCAGTTGGCTTGCTGGGCGCTGGCTCCACTGCCCAGTGTCATTAAGGCAACTAGCATAAGAGTGCGATAGGTTGTCATGATTCTCCTCGTTTCAATCTTTCAGAATGCTTTTGTTTGATTATACTGACCTGCTCAGGACCTGGACGTAACATGAAAAGTCCACCAGTGGTCGGGTCGCTGCGCGTTCGGTTCCGGTGTCGGATTGTACGGTCCTCCGCCAAAGCTTTGTAGCTTGGTGATCCTCGCATTCCAGGCGGCATCCATGCGTGTGGGCTCTTCCACTCTGTTTAGGACAACAGGAAACGTTACGCCATCGAGGCGCATCACAGCGGATTTGTTGGCATCAACGCGTGCCGCCCAGTATTTTTGTTCACACACCGAGCAGCTCAGGTAGAGCTCGCCAGCCGGCGTGGCCATGCAATTGAGATTGATGGAATGAGGTCGGATCCCGGCATAGATCTGTAACTGACACAGTGGGACCTTATTGGCAAAAGACCAGTCNTCTACCGGGCCATCCGCGGCCGCGCCGAACAGGAAGCCGCCGGGTGTGCGTTCGCAGGGACACACTGCAGAATAAATGAGAAAGCCAACAATTCCTGCTGNNAGGGCGGAAGCGAGTGAAACACCGATGATCCATTTGTGATGTGAACTGTGTTGTTCAGCGGCACTTTCGGACATAAAACTTCTCCATTCTTATGATTGTTATCTAGGATGCTCAGAGACTAACGTATTCGTCAGCAAATCAACATATTTTTGCGATGCCCGCCGCGACGAACTGCCCTCAGATTCTGCCGGTTTCCAGTTCAAATAATTGTCTGAGGATGCGCCGCCATTGAATATACTGCTCCTCCATCGTCCCGCTCAGGCCGTGGACCTGCTCATTCAGTTCGAGNATGGCTGGTGCNAGTTCCTGGTTGAATCCGGCAGCCAACTCCTGAAACTCCTGCCGGTAGATCTTGCTCCAGCGAAAGCGATTATAACGCTGTGTCATCGTGAGATAGCCACTGCTGCGGCTGAAGAAANNCTGGCTTANCGGCTCTTGTTCGCGACTNACGAGTTGCTCCTGCTGATCGTAGGAGTGCCGACGCCACATGATATAGGCTTGCCGCATTTCATCGTGCAGAGCACCGTAATATTCATCAACAGTATCTATAAACACATGGTGTCTGACGCGCATATCCTCAACCCGGGCGAGCATCGGATCGTTTTCCGCAGGAAGACTTGCCGCCTCGAGAAAGCCTTCGTCGTTGGTCGTGATCATGTGTCCGAAGGACTCCGGCGACAGATCGTTTGCGTAGACTAGGGCTGAAACATCGAGAATTGTCTGCAGATCGCTCACCGACAGCGTGTCTCGGATGGCAACCAGGTCATTGCCAATATTCTCATAGAGATCCTTATAAGGCTCCTGATGCTCAGAGGGGATAAAGGGTCTGGAGGGAGTGAATCTAATATCCTCAGGGTAATCTGACAGCATCGCTGCATCTCCGTAGATCGCGCTCAACCAGGTGCGACCTGTGCTGTCTGCCGAGTCGATCTGAATAGCCAGTTCAGTGCCGCTGGAGCGGAGGATTTTCCCGCTGATCAGCAAATCGACTGATGGGTCAGCTTCAGGCAGCACCCTCACGGCCCCCCATTGCTGTGACTCGATCAGCACCTTGCGCAGCAAAAATGGCAGATAACGAAGCTCTTTGTCCCGCACCTCCGCAAAAACCCGATCGCCATAGGTCCGTGCTGCGAATTCGTCATCGTCGCTATCGAACACGACGATGCCAATATCGAGCAACTGATGCTTAGCTGGCTCGGCTTCGGCAATTTTGAGACTGACTTCCCCGACTTGTGGATAGGCAATCTGTTCGACTGTCGGTGTGCTCAGTGTTGAGCAGGCAGCCAGCGGCAGAAGCAATAAGCCAGGCAGCCTGCGGACCGGGCAGTAGGGACGCTTACTCATTGGCTAAAGGGGTCACCTGACTGCACACTCTGCCACGGGTTACGGTAAGCACACAGTTCAGNTTATCAGCGCCGNCATCATAACGATTGAATGCCTGAATCAGGTTGAAAGGAGCGGAGCCCTTGTGGGAAATGCTGGTCACCAGGCGCAGTTCATCTCCTGCTGCCGCCACATCGAACCGGTGGCTGATCTCAAGCTGATCCGGCAGGTTGATGATGAAGACAAGCTGTTGACCGTCCCAGCCGCAATACTCTTTGCCATGCTCGCTAGAAAACGTTTCCCTGAGGCCATGATCTACTGTGCAGATCAGGGGCGCTTCACCGCGGCGCTCGATGCGTACCTCGTTCCGGTCCTGCTCGATGCGCAAGGTTGTATGTCTGCTGACGTATTCAGTCAAACGGGCAAGGTTGACGACACTGGTGCCCCGACCACCCAGAGAGTTCAGATTCAGATTGCCCAGCGAGGTGCGCGGGAGGTTCCGCACAGTGACGCCAGAGCGTTGTTGCGCGGCCCTTTCCTGGCGGATCGTCAGCAAGCGGTTAAGTTCATCCTCCCAGCGGTCGCTCCGGTTGAAGTCCTTCTCCCAATCGCCCGCGAAATTCAAGCGGATAGGACGATCCAGATCCAGCAGTGGCAAAGAATCAGCGCTTCGGTCTGCCTGCGCCTGTACCATCTTTAATGGCAACAGGCACAGAGCAAGCAGCAGTGCACAGTGCCTTAAACCAGCGGGGCTGAATTGTCGTGTGTTCCGCGCCATAACTAAACTGAACCCCGAGCCGAAACCTCTCTGCGACTGCGGCAGCTCGAGAGATACCGAGCTTTTCCGGGGGAGCATGCGTAAACAGAGTTATTGTTTTAATTCTACTTTAAACCAAAATCCTTTTAATTGCCTGTTCGGCAGCATAGACAAGTTTGGATAAGACTTTTATGCTCGAGTCTTTGGCTATTCTATGAAGAATCCGCCATGCTCAGGTTGCAGACATGGTGGGGCAAGGCTTGAGCTATGAAGGGATATCTGCTGCCAATCCGACGGAGGCCTACAATGCCAGATACGGGTATCCGGATCGATTTCTGCGGGCAGTCTCTATTGAGTTGGGCGGCGAATTCTAACTGCACGCCTTCGCACCGGGCTGACCGTTGTTCAGCTCCAAAAATAGGTAATTGGGAAGTCGGTCAATTATGGTGGTAAGAAGATTATTTATCAGAGTGGGATATTTGGCGCTTTGTCTGTCTTATCTGCTTGCTGCGCAGTCCCGTGCGCAAGAATCGGCGGAGGCAGTTTCGGCAGGTCAGACCTTCGTGAATCGTTTCTGGCAGGCAGACTCTGAAGCAGCCAGACTGGCGCTGAGTGAAGAGCTTCTGGTGAGTCAGCCAGACCCTGCGGCGCTTTTTGACATGCTTAAAGTGGGACCGCTCTACTCGGATCAAGTCCCCCTTGGCGAGCATGTGCTGGCGAGAACCAACAGTGCCGGGACAGAATTTCCCTACATGATCAACGTTCCCCAGGACTATGATCCGCAGAGGCAATGGCCCGTTGAGTTTGTCCTGCATGGTGGTGTTGGTCGGCCAAAGGCGGCAGCCGGAGAAAATTTCTGGCAACGAAGCTATGACAGGATAGGCCAGCCGGGACGTATTACCGTTGTGCCTCTGGCCTGGCCCGAGGCCGTCTGGTGGCAGGATGAGCAGGCGGATAACTTGGTTGCTATCCTCAATAGCCTGAAATCTACCTACAACGTTGATGAGAATCAGGTGTCCCTGACCGGGATATCCGACGGCGGTACGGGCGCCTATTTTTATGCGTTCAAGCAGCCCACCCAGTGGGCATCCTTTCTTCCCTACATCGGACATCCCGGCGTTTTGCGTAACCCTCAAAGTGGTGGCGGTTACCGGCTTTATTTCGAAAATTTGATGAACAAACCGCTGTACATCGTCAACGGCGAGAATGACCGCCTGTACCCGGCGGCATCGCTGTCATCATTTATGGATATTCTCAAGGACGTCGGAGTTCCTCACACCTGGACTGTCATTGCGGAGGGCGGGCACAACACCGAATGGCTACCGGATTATCTAGATGAAGTCGAAAAATTCAAATCCTCGAATAGGAGAGACCCCTTCCCGAGTGCCATTCAGTGGGTTGCAGACCGCACTGACCGCTACAACCGGAATCATTGGATTCAGATTGACGGAATCAATGGGAATGATCGCCCGGCGCTTCTGCAGGTGGATCGCAGCAGTAATCTAATCTCGGTTGAGGCGCGTGGCATCGAGCAATTCAGGTTGTTGTTGAGTCCAGATTTCATTGATTTTGCCAGGCCTGTCCAGGTCGTTGTGAATGGTGAAAGCCAGTTTTATGACACGGTTGAACAGAGCGCGGAATCGCTGCTCAGATTAGCCTCACGCGACCTGGATCGTTCTATGCTGATCACGGCTGAGCTGAGCATTTCTATCATGGATTAGCATGCTGTGTCTCAGTTTCTCAATCGCGCTTCACTAATGAGTTCTTTCACCGATAACAGGTAATTGATGCGATGACTTACGTTCAGATAGGCGGCCTGCGGGTTGACCCTATTCTTGCAGATTTCGTGGACTCTGAGCTACTGGCCCGTCTCCCGTTGAAGCCTGACGTTTTCTGGACAAAAGCCGAAGCCCTGTTCGAGCAATTTACCCCTCGCAATGCTGCACTGTTGGCCCAGCGCCTAAGCCTCCAGAAACAAATTGATGCCTGGCACCGGGAGCATCCAGGCATGCCTGACCAGGCTGCATATCTGTCCTTTTTGTCCCGTATCGGATACCTGACTGAGCCTGCTGAAGACTTTGTAATTGAAACCAGTCACGTAGACCAGGAAATCAGTCTGCAGGCCGGGCCGCAATTGGTGGTGCCTGTCAAGAACGCGCGCTTCGCCCTGAATGCAGCCAATGCTCGATGGGGCAGTCTGTACGATGCACTGTATGGAACGGACGCGATTGACGAGGCAGACGGGGCACAAAGAGGAGGTGCCTATAACCCGATACGCGGAGCCAAGGTGATCGCCTACGCTCGTGCAGTGCTGGATCAGGCCTGTCCGCTTTATGCAGTCTCCCATGCAGAATCAGACGCTTATTTCATTGAACAGGGCGAGCTCAGGGTTCGTACATCAGACTGTGTGACAGCGCTGCGGGACCCCTCGCAATTTAGAGGATACACGGGGCCCGCTGAAGCACCGCACGGTATCTTGCTATGCAACAATAATTTGCATCTGGANATCCAAATCGATCCCGAATCCGAGATTGGTCGCGAGGATTCAGCAGGGATCAAAGATATCGTTCTTGAGGCGGCAGTCACCACGATTCAGGATTGCGAGGACTCGGTAGCTGCAGTCGACGCTGAAGACAAAGTTGAGGTCTATCGCAACTGCCTCGGACTGATTACCGGCGAACTGGAAGAGACTTTTCAGAAGGGCAGCGTTCAGGTGACACGGCGTCTCAGCGCCAATCGTTCCTATCAGGCCCCCGACGGTAGCTGGTTTGAGCTTCCTGGGCGGAGTCTGTTGCTTTTCCGTAACGTGGGACACCTGATGCGTAATCCGGCCATTCTCGATAAAAATGGGAGCGAGGTTTATGAGGGCTTAATGGATGCAGTGATTACCGGTGCGATTGGTGCGGTAGATATACTGGGTAAAGGTCCTCTGCAGAATTCTCGCGCCGGGAGTGTCTATATTGTCAAACCAAAAATGCACGGCCCGGAGGAAGTCAGATTTGCCTGCGATGTGTTTGCGGGAGTGGAAATGTTTCTGGGGCTTGAGCCAGGAAGAATGAAACTGGGAATCATGGATGAGGAACGCCGCTCGACGGTGTCATTGAAAGCCTGCATCAAGGAAGCAAAGGATCGTGTGGTTTTTATCAACACCGGGTTTCTCGATCGCACGGGAGATGAAATACACACAGCGATGGAGGCCGGGCCGATGGTGCCCAAGGCAGACATGAAAGCCTGTGCCTGGATCGCGGCGTATGAGCAGCACAATGTCCAGACAGGGCTATCGTGTGGTTTTCAGGGTCGCAGTCAGATCGGTAAGGGCATGTGGGCCATGCCGGATCTGATGGCTGCCATGCTTGAGCAGAAGCAGGCTCATCCGGAGGCCGGTGCCAACACTGCCTGGGTGCCTTCTCCGACAGCAGCCGTGCTGCATGCACTGCACTACCATCGCGTTTATGTGCACGAAGTGCAGGCAGCGCTGAAAAACCAGCCGGCTGCTGACAGGGCGGATATCCTTACCCTCCCGCTGCTGAGCGACCCCAGTTCGCTGACGAGCGAGCAGATTCAGCGGGAGCTNGACAATAATGCCCAGAGCATTTTGGGTTATGTGGTGCGNTGGGTCGATCAGGGAATCGGCTGTTCGAAGGTGCCCGACATCAATAATGTCGGACTGATGGAGGATCGGGCGACGCTGAGAATTTCTTCACAACACATCGCCAACTGGCTCCGNCATGGCATATGTACTGAACTTCAGGTGAAGGAAACCTTGNTGCGTATGGCAGCTGTGGTGGATGNACAAAACCGCCATGATCCTCTGTATGAAGCCATGGCAAAGGACCCCGACCAGTCCATTTCCTTTCAGGCGGCCTGNGATCTGGTGTTTAAAGGGTGTGAACAGCCAAATGGCTATACTGAACCGGTGTTACATCGAGCTCGGCTCGCTAAAAAGGCTCAGAATCTTAAATCTTGATTCAATCACTCCCTTGCTGAACTATACCTGCCCGCCTAAATTTGACATTATGAGCTGCAAATTANNTCGATTTTTTGGGGAAATAAGTTATGCGAATNATAATTAAAAACGTAAGCCTCATAGCAGTCTCCTTATTCATTTGGCCAGCTGCGGAACTCTTAGGGCAAGAAACTGGCAATGCNAGGGGTCCAATCGTCGATAGTCCTTACGAGATAGTCAGCGGCTGGTTAGAGCCGTTNCAAGAAGACGGCTACGCCTTCGGAGGAAATTCTGCCATATGGGCTGAGACCTCAGACCGAATAATTATTAATCAAAGAGGTGAAACGATTCTCCCTTACCCTGTTCCTGAGGACTTTCCTGGTTTCGCTGGAGCTTTAGGAATAAACGTGCTTCGTGAAGCAAATCGAAGAGTTTGGCAAAATTGTCTTTTCGAAGTANATGCTGATGGTCAGGTATTGAGCGTATGGGATCATCTCGACTATTTGTGTGAGGGAGCAGATGGACCTGGCCCGGAAAGAATTAGAGTAAATCCATATGANCCTGAGCGAAAACTTTGGGTTGTTAATCAGACTCATCACGANATACACGTCCTTTCTAATGATGGGAGCAAGTTGATTGCGACTTATGGCGAGAGAGGTGTGCCTGGCGATGACGCGTATCACTATGGAAGTCCTCAGGACGTGGCGTTTCTTCCAGACGGACGTATTCTGGTCGCTGATGGGTTGTTAAACCATCGGGTGATAGTTTACGACGAAGATATGGAATATCTCGGTGAGTTCGGGAGTCAAGGCGATGCACCAGGCCAATTTNACACGATACACTCACTTGCAGTTGGTCCGGGCGGNCGGGTTTTTGTAACAGANCGGTCTGGGAACAATGGAGTAAACCTTTATCGAGCCACTGATGATCCCGCTGTCTTTGAGTTTGAGCGGTCGATAGGTGCTCCATTGACACTGCCATTGGACATTATTGTGAATGAGGATGACTTTTGGATAACTGATTTGGGACCATTGCGATTCATAAACTTTGACTTTTACGGACAGATTAANGCTACTTGGCTTGTTCCAGCTGGCCTTCCAGATGGCTATATTGAAGTCCATTCCTTCTCCGTAGACCCCTCTGGGAGCCTATATGGAGGTGACAATCAGTATGGTCGAACGCAGAAATTCGTTCCCAAACCGGATGCAGATCCTGAGCTGTTGATCGAGCCTCCCTGGTACCAGCGCTAGAANNGCCAGAGAATCGGTTTCGCTTGCCGGTTCAGCCGAAGTTNTGGAGCGATAGCTGTGAACAGACTGCATAAGCCAGTACCGCGAGCCNTGCTGTGGCTGGCTGCCGTTTTANTGCCTTGGTCAGCAGTAGCGCAGGACGAAACCGTCAGGCTGAATAAGCTGATTGAGATGTTCCAGCGCGATGAACCCGCTTTCGGTCTNTTGTCGTTTGACTATTCGCTCAGCAATGCNAGATCACTTGCTTCTTCGGGACTGGATTTTGTGCTGATTGATATGGAGCACGCTCCATTTGATGTCGAGCGTCTGCGCGCTTTCCTGCTGGGGATGACGAACAAGCGTGCCATCATGGAAAAGGGCAACCTGCAACCTGATGTNGTGCCCTTNGTCAGAATCCCGGCGGCGGGTGGCGCTGATGNGCTAGTCGCCCAGGCCAAGCAGGTTCTGGATATTGGTGCGTTCGGCGTGATGTTCCCTGCGATACACAACCGCGAACAGGCNGAAATTGCNGTGCGCGCCACGCGTTACCCGCAAATCAACGGCGTGCACGACTACGAGCCGCCCGGCCTCAGAGGTCGCAATCCTTCTAACGCCGTTTGGTACTGGGGCGTGCAGGACTATCACTCTCGGGCCGACGTTTGGCCTCTGGACGCACAGGGCGAGCTGCTTGCCATTATGTTTATTGAATCCCCGGAGGGCGTCGACAACATTGAGGATATCATCACGGTCCCAGGAGTAGGCGGCATATTTATCGGGCCGTCTGATTTGAGCACCTCGATGGGATACGCCAGTCCGTCAGAACCGGCAGTTGAAGAAGCCATTCAGCGGGTGCTTGCGTCGTGTCTTGCGCATGATATCCCATGCGCGATTACCACCAATGCCCGCACGGTTGAGCAGCGCATCAGTCAGGGCTTCCGTTTTGTGACCGTAGGTCTCGATTCGGGCTTGTCGGCTGGCGCGCGCAGCGCTTTGCAGTTGGGTAGAAAGGCTGCAGGCCAAGACTAGTTGCCAGATGGCGGCTTGCTGACAGGTAGTGTTCACCCAATGTCTGTGAGGAATGGATGGCCAATCTCTCCTCCTGTCACTTTTGAATGTCTGGTTGGGATGGACGTGCTAGCTAACTCTGATGGAGTGCTTTCTCCCAGACAGCGCTCCCTTGATGTAAGCGGTTTCAGTCACGTAGGCATAATCCCAACCTGAGTATTTATTAATGCTGCCTACTGAGAGCCCACCCAGGCAGTAGGGGCTAGGCTGGTTTTGAGCAATTCCTTGGCAGGACAGCCTCGAACTGGCTTGTTAGGATGGCTATGCAATGATCGAATTGAACAACGTCCGAAAATCTTACGATGGCGGCAGATCCTTTGCTGTATTGGATGTCTGTCTCCGTGTGAATCGAGGAGAATTGCTTGGCCTGATCGGGGAATCCGGCTGCGGCAAGACCTCTACGCTCAAGATGATAAACCGGCTTGAGGAGCCAAGCAGCGGAGAGATACTGGTGAACGATGAAAACGTTCGCCGACAGAATGCGGAACAACTGAGGAGAAATATTGGCTATGTATTTCAAGGGATAGGACTGTTTCCGCATTACACCGTGGCACAAAATGTGAGCGCCGTCCCCGAGCTAATTGGTTGGTCTCCGAGCGCAGTGCTCGATCGCTGTCGGGTCGTTTTAGACTTGGTGGGCTTACCCCCTGCTCAGTTTGCAGAAAGATTTCCCTCTCAGCTTTCTGGTGGTCAACAACAGCGGGTCGGTGTCGCCCGGGCGCTGGCCGCTCAACCGCAGCTGGTGTTGATGGACGAGCCCTTCGGGGCTCTTGATCCTATTACCAGGGCCGACTTACAGGAAGAGTTCAAGAGTATCCAGCGCAAGCTTGAGCTCACTGTCATCATGGTCACTCATGATATGACAGAAGCCTTGCTCATGGCCGATCGCATTGCCGTCATGAAGCAAGGAAAAATACTACAGATCGGCTCGCCCACTGAGCTGCTTAATAGACCTTCTGACCCTTATGTCCGAAAGTTGATTGAAATGCCAAAGCGGCGTGCTGATCGCCTTGATCAGATTCTCGATGCTGATAGCCACCCGGGCGCAGCAACATGATGGAAAATCTTACGGAGCAGCTGTCTCTGTTGCCGGAGTATTTCAGGGGACACCTGGCGCTAACATTAATTTCACTTGTTATTGGTATAGCGATCAGTATCCCGCTTGGGGTCTGGGCTGCACAGGCTCCGCGGGTTAAGCGGCCTTTGTTGACCCTGGTGAGCATCATTCAAACTTTCCCCAGTGTGGCAATACTTGCTCTGGTGGTGGCCATGCTTGGCGGGCGTATCGGCTCTTTGCCTGCGATCATCGCTTTGGTGCTCTACAGCATGCTCCCGATTGTGCGCAACACCGTCACCGGCCTCGAGAATGTTGTTGAAGAGGTCGTGACTGCGGCCCGGGGTATCGGCATGTCGCCTTGTCAGATACTCACGAAAGTGCGTATCCCTCTGGCGTTGCCGGTCATCATTGCCGGCATTCGTACTGCGGCCGTGTGGACGGTAGGCCTCGCGACCTTGTCGACGCTGGTCGGCGCAACCAGTTTTGGAAATTATATTTTTACCGGATTGCAAACGCGGAATTTGCTTGCCGTCACTGTTGGCAGTCTGGCGGCGGTCTGTATGGCGGTGATCCTCGACAGTCTCATTGGAGGTCTCCAGTGGCTTGCGGCCAACCGAACCGCAGACGCTCAGTCGGCTCGATACAGGGCAGTGAAAATTCTGGTAATCTCCGGACTCACTTCAGTGCTCGGTGTTTCGGGATACAGCTTGTTGCC
>NZJB01000060.1 GCA_002691885.1 Gammaproteobacteria bacterium | reverse complement strand
CCGACGTTTACAGCCCGCTGACCGGGGAGGTAACCGAAGTCAATGAAACCCTGCTGGATGCCCCAGAGACGGTGAACACCAATCCATATGACAATGGCTGGTTTTTCAAAGTTGCCATCAGCGATGAAGCAGAGCTTGACGAGCTCATGGACGCTGATGCCTATGCAGACCATTGCGACGACGAATAGGCTTCAATCATCGAAATTTAGCGGCTGTCGGAGGAGAGATGCACCGCATCCGAAGACCCTCCTGCGCAGCAGTCAGTAACCAACCCAAAGTGAGATCCAATGAACCCCAACAAGCCTGAAAGTCTTGAATCCTTGCAGCATCAAAACGAATTTATCGGGCGCCATGTCGGTCCAGACGCCGAAGGCATTGATAGTATGCTTCATGAGTTGGGCCTTGACTCTCTGGAAAGGCTGGTTGAAAAAACCGTACCCGCTGCTATCGCGCTTGGACAGCCACTCAACCTGCCGGCTGCGATGAATGAGGAGAGCGCGCTTGCTGCGCTTAAACAGCTTGCCAACAAAAACCGCGACAGCCGCTCCTTCATCGGACTGGGCTATTACGACACGCTAACGCCCAATGTCATTCTAAGAAATGTGCTGGAGAATCCGGGTTGGTATACCGCCTACACACCCTACCAACCAGAGGTTTCCCAGGGCCGACTGGAAAGTCTGCTGAACTATCAGCAAATGGTTCTGGATCTCACCGGCATGGAGCTGGCAAACGCCTCACTGCTTGACGAAGCAACTGCGGCAGCCGAAGGCATGGCTCTTGCCAAGCGGGTGAGCAAGAATCGAGGAGCCAACAAATTCTACGTGGATGCCACGTGCTTCCCCCAGACCATCGACGTCCTGAAAACCCGCGCAGCGTGTTTTGGCTTTGACCTGATAATAGGCAATTTCGAGCAGGTCGACTGCTCCGAGCTGTTCGGTGCCCTCTTTCAATACCCCTCTATGCTAGGCGATTTCACCAATCTCAGCACGGCAACCGAGAAGCTCCATGAGCAGAAAGCCATTGCGCTGGTGGCAGCCGATCTGATGAGCCTGGCTTTGCTAAAGCCGCCGGGAGAAATGGGGGCTGATGTCGTCCTCGGGAGCACCCAGCGCTTCGGGGTCCCAATGGGCTATGGTGGCCCCCATGCGGCCTTCTTCGCAACACGCGACGATTTCAAAAGAGCCGTTCCAGGGCGGATCATCGGGGTCTCCAGAGACGGGAGGGGCAAGCAGGCCTTTCGCATGGCGCTGCAAACCCGCGAGCAGCATATACGCCGTGAGAAAGCAAACAGCAACATCTGCACTGCACAGGTCCTGCTTGCCAATATGGCNGGTTTCTATGCCATTTATCATGGACCTGAGGGGATCAAGCGCATCGCCAGCCGAATTCATCGCTTAACTCAGATTCTGGCTTGCGGGCTCAAAGCCCAAGGAATCTCTCTGGCAAATGAGACCTTCTTCGACACGCTGACACTGAAAGTCAGCGAAGATCTGGCCATGCAGATAGCGCAGCGCGCTGCTGCCGCTTCTATCAATCTGCGTCTTGACCGGATAGCAAGCCATCAGACGATTGGAATCAGCCTNGATGAATGTACCAGCGAGGNCGAGGTCAATGCCCTCTGGCGAATTNTCCTGGGTACTGACGGTGAGTCACTTTCTGTATCAGAGATCGACAAGCAAATTGAATCTGGACAGATTAAGTCTGTCATTCCCTCCGGCCTCCGACGTAGAACGCCATTCTTGACCCATCCTGTTTTTAACCGCTACCGCAGCGAGACAGGCATGATGCGCTACCTGAAGAAGCTGGAAAACAAGGATATTTCTCTGACCCATTCGATGATCGCGCTGGGCTCCTGCACAATGAAGCTCAATGCCACTGCAGAAATGATACCAGTAACCTGGCCGGAGTTTTCAAAGCCTCACCCGTTCACCCCAATTTCTCAGATGCAAGGCTATCAGGAAATGATTAGCGGCCTGGAATCGATGCTGCGAGAAATTACGGGGTTCGATGCGATCAGCATGCAACCTAACTCCGGCGCTCAGGGTGAATATGCGGGCCTACTGGCAATTCGAAAGTATCTTGATGCGCGGGGAGAACAAAAACGCAATATATGCCTNATCCCTACCTCAGCTCATGGGACNAATCCAGCGAGCGCGCAGATGATNGGCATGCAGGTTGTACTGATAGCNTGTGACGAAGACGGCAATATNGATCTGGATGAACTTAAGAAGAAAGCCGAGGAGCATACCGAGACCCTGGCCGCTTTGATGATCACCTATCCCTCGACTCATGGGGTTTATGAGGAGGCGGTAAAAGATATCTGTCAGACCGTCCATAAGCACGGGGGACAGGTTTATATGGATGGTGCAAACCTGAACGCCCAAGTCGCTGTTGCCAAGCCAGCCGAGATCGGGGCAGACGTTTCTCACGTCAACCTGCATAAAACATTCTGCATTCCCCATGGAGGCGGCGGACCCGGCATGGGGCCTATTGGTGTAAAATTACACCTGGCACCTTACTTAGCTAATCATTCTTTGATTGAGCTCGAAGTTCCAAATTCCGGCAATAGCGCCGTCTCTGCGGCCCCTTGGGGCAGCTGCGGAATTCTGCCGATCTCCTGGATGTACATCACAATGATGGGAGCCGAAGGGCTACTTAAAGCAACTCAGATTGCCATTCTGAGCGCCAACTATATCGCTGCAAAACTAGCGCCACATTTCCCTGTGCTGTACACGGGACGCGGAGGTATGGTTGCCCACGAGTGCATCATAGACATGCGGCCGTTTAAACAAGCCTCTGGAATAACCGAAGAAGATATCGCCAAGCGGCTGATGGACTTCGGCTTTCATGCGCCCACCATGTCATTCCCGGTGGCGGGCACCCTGATGATAGAGCCTACAGAGAGTGAATCGAAAGAAGAACTGGACAGGTTTATTCAGGTCATGATCAAAATTCGTGAGGAAATTGCTCAAGTTGAGACGGGCCAGATCGATGCAGAAAATAACCCTCTGAAGAATGCCCCGCACACGATCGAAGATCTGCTTGATGACGACTGGCAGCGGCCGTACACCAAGGCCCAGGGTGTTAATCCCATGGGCGGACCAGTTGATTCCAAATACTGGCCAAGCGTCAATCGTATTGACAATGTCTACGGTGACAGAAATCTGTTCTGCGCCTGCCCTGCTATCGAGGACTATGAAGAAGTGTGAGCCTTGTGAAATAAAGATCTCTGGAAACTTTCTGAGCTCCTATGACCGGTTTTCTCCTCACATCTCAGCCTTCAATATTGGGCGAGCTNNTTCTTTTTCTCCCACTGAAAGAATAGCTAATGACAAGTTCTAGCTCTTGATTTGNGGTTGAATCTAAGACTTTTNTCTNNACCTTACTGCAGTNCCGCTCACGCTAACCATCATCATAGCGCCTTTTTGGCCAACCACTTCATAATCTATATCAATTCCAACCACAGCATTTGCACCCAAAGACACAGCTTCCTGCTCCATTTCTGCAAACGCAATATTTCTGGCTCTGCTNAGCTCATTCTCATAAGCCCCCGCACGCCCGCCAACGATATCGCGAACAGCCCCAAAGAGGTCCTTAAAAATATTTGCGCCGAGAATCGCTTCACCAACCACTACTCCGAGATATTTCTCAATTTCTTTACCATCTAGGTTGCTTGTTGTTGTGCGAATCATCGCTTTATCTCCTGATCTGCAATTAAGCGGCGTTTGCCGATGACACTATCGATATCCACATGCCGAGAACTGACAGATTACCCAAGCCAAACAGAATCAGCCTGTGCATGACATTGTTGTAACTGATATGGATGCCAGCGTGAATCACTCTGGCAATCACAAATAGCTAGGCCAGTGTCACTGGGACCTAGTCAGACATTTCCAAAGCAATGTACAGAACGCCTGCTGTATAGAACAAACTAGGTACTTCAAAAAGGTTAGCCACATTTCTGCTGGTCTTGATGACCAAATCGGGAATCTCTTCACCTTGAAACATGGAGTAGTAACTCAGTGACANNTCACCTCTGCGAACGGAAGTCAACCGTATCCGCAGCGTAAAAAGCAAAATCACAAAAGTCAGCATGACCATGAAAAACATGGGATAAAGCATCAATTATCTTCCTCACTATACAGACTGGATCGAACGCCATGGCGCGCATGTTGGAGTTCAGTATAATTCTATCTTGGTGGATAAAGCAGAAAACCCTGGGCGAACTGCTTTGTCAGACTTGCCGCTCTCCCGAAGGAACATACGATGATCGCAGCACGCTATAAAAATCATGTGAGCCAGCTTCAGACGAATTATGAAAGTGCGCTCCTCAGTGTTTTTGATAAGCAACCACCTGATGGCGTGCTGCTCTACAGCGGCAGCGAACAACACTATTACGCCGATGACCGAGGCATTGCCTTTCAGGCCTACGGTCACTTCCTGCACTGGATTGACGTGAACCGGCCAGGTCAGATGCTGTGCATTCGGCCCCGTCGTAAGCCTGTTTATTACCAGGTCGTCCCTGATGATTACTGGTATGAGCAGGATATTGTATCCGACCCGCTCTGGGGTGACTGTTTTGAGGTGGTCCGCCTCACGAGTGAATCAGCGCTGATTGAACAGATTGCAGGAAACTATGTGTTTCTGGGTAACAATCGTGCTCTTGCAGATGCCTTNGGTGTGCCTGCTGCTCTCAGCAATCCTGAGGCATTGCTTGGTTGCCTCGATTACCAACGCGCCTACAAAAGCGACTATGAGNTGGATCAACTGCGGGTCGCAAACCGGCTGGCCATGGTCGGTCACAGCGCAGCTCGAGAGTGCTTTCTGGCGGGAGGCTCGGAATATGATATCCATATGGCCTACCTCACGACCTGCGGTGTTCTGGAAGACGAAACCCCCTATACGAACATTGTAGCTCTGAACGAAAAAGCAGCTATCCTGCACTACCAGAACAAGCGCCGGCAGCATCAGGGTGGCAACCGGGTGTTATTGATTGACGCTGGATACCGGGTGCGTGGGTACGGATCTGACATCACCAGAACCTCGGTGAGCAAAGACATACATCCTGTATTCAATGCCCTGTTAGCCGGGATGGAGTCCATAAAAGACAAGCTGGTTGCAACAGTGAGGCCCGGGTTTTCCTATGTTGATCTTCATCTCACGGCTCTCGCAGAAATCGCCGAACTGCTGACCACTGTTGCCATCTGCCGGGGCACGTCGTCTGAGCTGTTAGAGCAAGAGATTGTGCACCAATTTATGCCCCATGGGATCGGCCATCTGCTGGGTATTCAGGTTCATGATGTGGCGGGCCATCAGCAGAATATGNGCGGCGANATGCTCGCNCCCCCTGCTCATTCCCCCATGTTGCGTAATACCCGGCAATGCGCAGAGGGTATGGTGTTTACCATAGAACCCGGTTGCTACTTTATTCCTTTGCTCCTTGAGGCGGAGAGGCAGAGTGATCGCCGCGGAACATACAATTGGGATCTCATCGAACAGCTGTATCCCATGGGCGGAATCCGGATTGAGGACAATGTTTGCGTCACTGCTNACGGAGTAGAGAATCTGACTCCCGCCACCTAAGCGGCTTTCGGTTCTCGTAGTCAGCCTGCAAGCTCCAACAGCGCTGCNATCTTATCTTCCACCTGAGGCAGGGCAGTCCTGTTTGCCAGAATCAATTGCTTTCCGGCATCGCCCATTCTCTTTCCTCGTTCAGGGTCAGCCAAGAGCAGACGCAGCTGATCTGTCAGATCAGCTGCGTCTTTGACGGTCAACAGAGCTTCGGCCNTCTCAAGCTGTCTACAGATACTGGCAAAGTTAAATTGAGAAGGGCCGACCAGAACCGGCAGGCTACAAGCTGAAGGCTCCAGAACGTTCTGGCATCCGGCATCTACGAGACTGCCACCGACAAAAGCNATGTGGCCCAGTCCGTAGTAATCCATCATCTCGCCCATAGAGTCGCCCAGCAGNATCTGTGTTTCCGGCGCTATNGATTCAGAACTGCTCCTGCGCTGAACTGNAAATCCCTGCTGTCGGGCAAGTGCTGCCACCTGATCAAACCGCTCTGGATGACGCGGGATAAACAGGCACAGCGGTGCATCTGGGAGCGTCATCAGGCCACTGAGCGCCCGAAGGATAATCGCTTCTTCTCCCTCCCTGGTGCTGGCAAACACAATGACTTGGCGCCTCGACTGCCGAACAGAAAGAAAGGGCTCAGCTTCGTGGTTCCGGTCACTTAGATGAGGGTCCGTCTCCAGATAGAACTTCAGGCTTCCGGTCACTGCTGTCGAACTGCGCTCGGCCCCNAGAGCGACCAGTCGCTCGACATCCTGCTGAGACTGTGCGGCAAACGCATCAACTGCGCTGAGCATCTGGCGCGACAGTGATGCGATCCGGCGATAACCCAGCGCTGATTTTTCAGAAAGCCTGGCATTAGCCAGCAGAATCTTAATCCCCNGCTGTTGGCAGGCGGCAATCGTATTCGGCCACAGTTCGGTTTCCATCAGTATCAACAGGTCCGGTTGGATCTTCTTCAGGAAGCGGCGCAGCACGAAGTTCAGATCATAGGGTGCGTACACGTGGAAGACGGNCTCTCCAAACGAGCAGCGCACCCGGTCCGAGCCTGTCGGCGTTGTAGTCGTAATGACGAATCGTAAGTTGGCATGCTTCGTCTGAAGGGATTTTACCAGCGGCAAAGCTGCCACCGTCTCACCCACTGAAACAGCNTGCAGCCAAANCAGGTTTGTGTTTGNCCTGTCAAATTCAGGCGCTTCAAAAAAAGAAAACCGTTCGCCAATCCGAGCTCGATATACTGGAGCAGCAGCTGATTTGATCAACAAACGGAGAACAATAAAAGGAAGCGAAAACGTAAGTAGCAAGCTATAGAACAATCGCCACATAAGAAAGTGTCATATCCGGGGCCCTTCCGAGCNGATCCATCGTTTGGGGCCAATGGGAAAAAAGGCGTGATGTCGATATACTCGACCTAGATTTACTTGGCACAAAGGTAACCAATGACCCTGCGCTATTCAACTGACATCGTCATATTCGGCGGCGGCGTAGCCGGGCTTTGGGTACTCAATGCTGTACGCAGCGCTGGCTATCAAGCAATCCTGTTTGAAAAAGGATCACTTGGCGGCGGTCAGACTCTGGCTTCGCAGGGAATCATTCATGGTGGACTGAAGTATGCCCTTCAAGGCGCGCTGANCAGCGCAGCGCAAGCGATCGCGGATATGCCCTCTCGCTGGCGGGCCTGTCTGGATGGTAGTGGCGAATTGGACCTGCGTGGTACCCGAGTTCTGAGTGATCATTACTACATGTGGTCGAGCGCCAGCCTGCGATCAAAATTAAAAACATTTTTGGGCAGCAAAAGCCTGCGTGGGCGCGTTGAGGCGGTCGCACCCGACAGTTATCCACCCTTCTTTCAAAACGCNTGCGTAAGGGGAAGCCTNTATCAGCTGCCCGACTTTGTNGTCGACAGCGAAAGCTTGGTCGAAACTCTCGCGTCGAAACAGAAAGGCGCNATTTTCTGCTTGCCAGATTCGGGCGTAAGCTTCGAAACCAGCGACCAACAGGGGGACNGAGTCGCAGTTTTTACTCATCGCGGTNGCANCATTTCTCTNAGCGCCAAACGCTTTATTTTCACCGCCGGAGAAGGCAACGAATCACTTATCAAGGCAGCCAGGCTTTCGACAGCCAAAACGCAAACGCGGCCCCTCAATATGGTGTACTTAAAACAAAGAGACCTGCCACAACTCTATGTGCACTGCATAGGCGACACTTTCAGTCTCACGCCGAGACTGACCGTGACGTCACATCAGGATGTCAAGGGCGAAACTGTCTGGTATCTAGGAGGGGAAATTGCCGAAAGTGGTGTAGGCAAATCTGAGGCCGAGCAGATCACAGCGGCGAAATACGCAATCAGCAAGGCGTTTCCCTGGCTGGACTGTTCCTCTGCTGAATGGCGATGCTTCATGATCAACCGGGCCGAAGCGAATANTAACAACAATCATCGTCCCNATGATGCCTATTTTTTACGAGACAAAAACATGATAGTTGCCTGGCCCACCAAACTGACCCTNACGCCTGCGCTGGCAGAGCGAATTTTACAAAATCTGATAGCGGATAAAATCAGTCCATCAACTGAGGCCGGAGACTGGATTTCAAACGCGGGCTTTGAGCTGGCGCGCCTGGGAGATTCCCACTGGAACCTGGAGGAATCAGCTTGACCCCCTTGTCGGCAAGACCATTAGGGAACACAGGCATCAAGGTATCGACTCTTGGTTTGGGCACGGTAAAAATCGGTCGTGACCAAGGCCTGAAGTACCCCAATCGATTTAAGCTGCCTCNCGACCAAAAAGTTCTTGCTTTNTTTGAAGAAGCAANGNCGCTTGGTATCAATTTTATCGATACCGCNCCAGCTTATGGGGCAAGTGAGGAAAAAATCGGAAAGTTNTTGCCGGACCGTCAGGACTGGGTCATCGGCACGAAAGTGGGAGANGAGTTCAGCAGCGGTANGTCGCACTTTGACTTCTCGGGCACTCATACCCGGAAAAGCGTAGAGCGCAGCTTACGCAGGCTAAAAACCGACTATCTGGATCTGGTTCTCATCCACTCTGATGGAAACGATCTCCACATACTGGANAANACCGATTGTCTTGAGTCTCTGATGCGAATGAAGGANGAAGGCCTGATCAGAGCAGTAGGTATGTCTACCAAATCAGTTGAGGGGGGGAAGCGCACTCTGGCACTGAGCGATATTGCAATGGTGACTTACAATTCAAGCCATACCGAGGAAAGCCCGGTGATTGATCTGGCCCAAAGCACCGGCAAGGCCATAATCGTGAAGAAAGCTCTAAACAGCGGACACATTGCGCGTGAGCCAGGAGAGAACGAATTGGCATTGGAATTTGTGCTGAGCAAGGCCGGTGTCAGCAGCGTCATTGTCGGCACGATCAACCCGTTTCATCTGCGCAGTAACGCTCGCGCAGTGGCAAGTTTTCAAGCAGAAAACTCCTCTAATCCCGCACCCGGGTGATTTTGTCCACAATGTCAGAAGTTGAGCAGTTATCGAGGAACTCTAACACCTTGACGTCACCGCCATAAGATCTGACGAAATCGCCACCAACCACTTGATCAATCCCGTAATCCCCGCCTTNGACCAGCACTTCAGGCCGCAACGATTCGAGCAGGGCTTCTGGCGTGTTTTCCTTGAAGCTCACCACCCAGTCGACCGCCTCAAGACCGGCAAGAACGGCCATCCGACGTTCTACCGGATTAATTGGGCGACCCACGCCTTTCAGACGACGCACAGAATTATCATCATTAATCGCCACCACCAATTTGTCGCCAAGCTTTTTCGCCTCGTTTAGATAACCGACATGGCCGGCATGGATGATGTCGAAACACCCATTGGTGAAAACGATTTTTTCCCCGTGGGCTCTCGCATCCTGAACGGTGATTGCAAGCTGTTCAGAGGTCATAACTCCCCGCCCTGAGTCCTGTTCTACCAAAACTGCCCGGCGGAGTTCTGGGCCACTGATGGCNGCAGTACCCAATTTNCCAACAACAAGACCCGCGGCAAGGTTGGCCAGGGCTGTTGCATCAGCCAGTGCAATTCCCGCAGCAAGCGAAGCCGCCAGCACTGAAATCACAGTGTCCCCTGCGCCGGTAACATCGAAAACCTCCTGAGCCTTCGCCGGCAGATGTAGCTCCGGCGAGCCCGGGCGGATTAAGGTCATCCCCTGCTCCCCTCGCGTTACCAATACCGCTTCCAACTCAAGCCTTTCAACAAGCTCACTCCCCTTNTTTACCANATCAACTTCGTTAGCACAGCGACCAACCACNGCTTCAAACTCATCGAAATTTGGCGTAATCAGTGTCGCCCCACGGTACTTGTCAAAATTTGTCCCTTTAGGATCGACAACAACCGGTATCCGTTGCTTCCGGCCGAGGCTTATCAGGGACTCAATGTCTTGCAGTGCCCCCTTAGCATAGTCGGACAGCACCATCGCCCGAGCGCCGTCGACATGGTTCTTGGCCTTATCGAGAAGGCCAATGCTGTCCTGTGTGGCGAAAGATTGTTCAAAATCAGCCCTGATGAGCTGTTGATGTTGGCTGATGACTCTGAGTTTTGTAATGGTCGGTTTGCCGCCACATTTAAAAAAATCACAGAGGACACCTGCAGCGGTCAGCCGCGACGCTAATTCTGCTCCCGGCTCATCATCACCCACTATTCCAACAAGACGCGCCGCGCTTCCTAAAGCAGAGATGTTGAGGGCAACGTTGCCAGCCCCTCCGGGGCGGTCTTCCTGGTTGGCAACCCTGACAACGGGTACCGGCGCTTCTGGCGAAATTCGGGACGCACTGCCATGCCAGTAGCGATCAAGCATGACATCGCCCACTACCAGTATCCGTGCTTCTTGGAAAGAGGGCATTTCCAGTTTCATGAAATTAGCCTGAAAAATAAGGGGCGATGGTTAAGAATAATACCATAGGAACTCTGAACCCTGTCGCTTCTAATTACTGCAAAAAGGGTACAAGCTGTGCTCAAATCTGAGCTGTCCCGCCAGCTTTGATACAATACCTCAAGTCCCTAACGCAACATAATGCCTGGCTCTGCTCCATGCCCAATTCTCGTCGACAATATGCACGTCTGCGCTCGTTTATACATCCCCGCTACTGGCCGACCTGGCTCGGCATTGGCGGAATGTGGCTTACCGCCCGGCTCCCTTTTTCCATCCAGCTCGGGATAGGAAAGCTGCTGGGCATGCTGGCCTTTCATTTCGCACGGGGCAGGCGGCATATCTGTGAAACAAACCTGCGGCTTTGTTTTCCCGAGCTGAGTGAGCGCGAACTGCAGCAACTTCTGAGGAAAACATTTGAGTCTAATGGAATCGGTTTTGTTGAAATAGTGATCGCGTGGAGCGGCAACCCAGAGCGATACCAGCATCTGGCCAACTTCCATGGCCTGGACAATCTAGAAGCCGCTGCGGCTCAAGGAAAAGGGGTATTGTTAATCGGCCCTCACCTGACAACTTTCGAAATGGCTGGGTTTCTCTACTCTGGTGTCGGCGAGTTAAATGCCACCTACCGGGCCAATGACAAAAACCCGCTGTTCGATGCGTTTATGTTTAATGGGCGACACCGTTCGTATCCAGGCATGTTTGAGCGAAAAGAGATTCGGGGTGCTATGCGCTGCCTTAAGCAGGGTCGCGTGCTCTGGTATGCCCCGGATCAGGACTACGGAGCAGAGCATTCGGTTTTTGTGCCGTTTTTTGGCAATCTAGCTGCCACGATTACCGCAGGCAGTCGCTTTGCTAAATTCAATGCATCACCCGTGATATTTTTCACTCATTACCGTCGTCCCGACAACTCCGGATACGACATCTATTTCAGCGAAGCGCTGNCTGAGTATCCCAGCGGCAATGATGAAGAGGATGGGCGTATCATTAACCGTTTGGTAGAAGCAGCAATCCGCAGACAGCCGGATCAGTATCTCTGGCTTCACAAAAGGTTCAAGACAACCCCACCCGGCAAAATAGGCAATCCCTACTCAGTATGAACNTGGCCTGGCGACATTGGGATATTCGTTATCTTGCGGTAATCGCCAGCCTGTTGCTATCCGGGTTTAGTGCGCTGAACGCCTCCCTGCCAAACGATGATGCCTATACCTATTTGCGCACGGCTGAAATATTCCTTAATGATGGCGTCACCGCTGCTATCTCACACTATACCTGGGCCGGNTATCCGATCTTAATCGGTATCACCAGTATGTTAGGGCTATCACTTCTGCAGGCGGCCTACACGCTAAACGCCGTTTTCTATGGCCTATTGGTTTTTTCGTACATCAGTATTATCCAGCAAATAGACAAAAGNAGACTCGTGGCCTTTNTGGGGACAGTAACCGTACTGGCCTATCCTGAGCTGAATGAATATCGAGACATGGTCATTCGAGACATCGGGTATTGGTCTCTGAGTCTATTCGCTATCTGGCGCTTCATGTTTTATGGAGACTCCCGACAATTTTCAGACTTAGCCACTTTTGTCATCGCCATGATTGCAGCAGCAATCTTCAGGGCAGAAGCACTAGTTTACCTTTTAGCCATACCTCTTGTCTTACTGTTCGACCGCCGATTTACGGTCTCCGAAAACCGATTGGCAGTGTGGAAGGTGTTCGGGTTCACGACCGCATTATCAGTGCTCGGGGTTCTGATAGCGCGCATGGTGGGGATAAATATCCCCGCCATGTTGTTAAAGTTGATCGCTGTCTATGAACCCTTTCTTGCCGAGTTGTCAGCGCCCACCGAAATCACGCTTGCAGCACAGGCTAATTCAATTTTTGGTGATTTTTCCGCACTGATCGCAACTGACTATCTCCATACCGCTGTGTTGCTCGGTTTGCCGATAGTCCTCGTCACAAGTTTGTTCTTCACCATCGGCGGGCCCTATTTCTGGCTACTCGTTTTTGGAGGATTTAGAGGAATGTTGCGATGGGAATTCGAGCAGATACGGCCGCTGCTCNTTGTGGCTCTAGTGAATTTCTTAATCACGCTGGGATTTCTTTATCTGACTCGGTTCCTTACGGGGCGGTANGCGATGATTTTCGGCATTATGGTATCCATGATGNTGCCTAGTTTATGGCAGGAGATACTGACTAGATTCCGCTCGCCAAAGACTGTGCGGACAANACGTCTGCTTTCCATATTGTTTCTCTCTTACTGCATGATTGACGCCTACGTCAGCTTTGGGAGAAGTAAAGACTGGCTGGTAGATTCTGCGAGCTTTGCCAGAACGGCAACTTCGGACGGCGCACAGATTCTGACGAACAACCATGCAATTGCTTATCTTTCCGGCAGATTTTCAAAGTATGATGAGGTTTCCAGAGAGCTGCGTTTAAGTGATATTTTGAATATGGCACCTGGCTCGTTGATCATACTAGAATTAATCCCCGAGATCCGGCAACTTTTGGATCAGGAACCGGTTCAGGTGCAAATAAAGTTACTCGCAGCTTTTCCTGACGGCGCTGAGCCGCAGGCAGCCATCTATGAGCGGGTATCACCCCCAAACTAGGTTCTGTACAGCTGAATCACCNTTTCAGGGAAGACTCTCTCTTGGTCACCAACGCATCTTCCATGATCATATAGTTCAGATCTGTACCAAGAAACATATTGAGCGCGTCCTCTNNGGTGCAAACCAACGGCTCNCCCGGACNGCTCAACCCGGCNTTGAGGAGCAGACCGTGACGGGTNNGGCCATGAAACGCACTGAGTAANTNNTGAAAATCCNGATTTGACTGTTTNCTGACGATCTGAGCTCTCATCGTGCCGTCACGATNAACNGTTACNNGATACTGCTCCTGCCAATTCCGGCTGACGGGGTATGAGAGACACATAAACTCGTCCTGAANTTGCTCNGGCAACAGCTGCTCGGCGGTCAGATCAAGGATACTCGGGGGAATAGGGACGCCAGNGTNCCCCTGTGCTCNAGGCCCAAATTCCATTCGNCCCCGGAACCAGGCTACGGTCTGCCCGTTGGCGANTAATTAGGCATCTCATTCTTGGCATGNTTTCTTCGGATTAATCGCTCTTCCTCNACCGCTGNAAGCAACTCTNCATCAACAAAAAGTGCGGCAGCAGNGTCATNCCCAATCGCGCCGGCCAGTCCAAGCGTTACGTTGCTCATGCTTGAGCCTCTGGCTTCACGGCGTCAGCACGACCCTCGATATACCGGACCGCAGCGGTTGCCAGAGAATAAAGCTCTGGCTGCTTGCCATAGGTCAGACCATTTTCACTCCAGGGCGCGCCGTCCAGATTACTGAGCATTACCCCGAGCCTGGCGTTAAGCTCATCCTGCGTAAACGGGTTTGAACACACCTCACCGGATTGCGCCTGTTCTATATGCCAGGCGTAGCCGCAGCTTGCCGTCGTCAGGACGGGTAACCCGGACACAGTGGCTTCCAGCAGAACATAGCCCGCACTTTCCATATAGGCCGGATGCAGTAAAAGATCAGCTCCAACCATAAAACGCGGTATGTCGTCTCGGCCCGACAGAATTTCCACTTGATTGGCAAGCCCGAGTTTTTTTGCCAACTGACGATAAGGTCCTGCCCTATCCTGTCCTACGAGCACGTATCGAACACTGCCCCGGAGTTTTTCAGGAAGTGATGCAATGGCGCGTATGGCTCGGTCCACCCCTTTTATCTTGAAACCCGACCCGACCTGAAGAATTAACCTCTGATCTTCAGAGATCCCCAGCTCCTCCCTTAACGCAGACCGAACCAGAGGGTCTCGGCGCTCAATTCTTCTTTCCTGATCAATACCGGGTGGCATATCTTGCAGGCGCTGTGCACAGTCGGGGTAGTGGTCAAGGTAATTCTTTCTCTGCAGCGGGGATAAAATCAAAGCCCGGGCCTGACTCTCCCGGCCGAAAACAGCCGCCTCGTAGCGGTGAAAATGCCTGAAACGGGGCGTAAACGGGTACAATGGTCCACGTTGAGTCTTGGCCTTATGAAGAAAACAATCATCAGCGGCAAAATACACATCAAGATGCGGCATCTTGTTGAATCCTATGACCAGATCAGGCCGGGANNCCTCGATTCTTNCTGCCANCCAATCNGTATAGCGTCGGTACATCGNAAGNCGGCTTAANGCCTTTATTGGCACCAGNGTGANATTGAAGCCGGCCGGCANCGGACCTTGCCACCNGAGCGCATATACCTCTATATCATGNCCCCGAGCCCGGCAAGCTTCCGCGATNCGNAANAAATCCCGCTGTTGTCCGCCAAAAGGAAAATAGTGATATATCAGNAAAAAAAGCCTCATGACNACGCATTTATCGGCAGCAGTTTTTCGAACTGTGTCCAGACTGTTTCTGGCTGGTGAGAAGCAAAACACGGCGGCTCTACCGCGAATTGCTGGCTCTGAAATGCATCTGAAACCCCTGGCCCNGAATAGCTACAAACTTTTTTTACNCAGGGNGAGCAATTTAGATTCGACTTCATGTGAATCTGCTGATGACCAAAAGTACCNGACAATCCNGGGTTTGTCGGGCCATANAGTGNGAGCGTCGGCTTTGACAGAGCTGCNGCCAAGTGCCCAAGACCCGTATCAACTGNGATCACACCTGCGGAGCNATAAATCATACGAGCAACACCTTTAAGCGGCATTCGCTTCAGCACGGTCACCTGATCATTGCCTGCGGCGACTCGCTCAGCTCGCTGCCTTTCTATCTCATTGCCCCATGGTAAGAGAACGCTAAACCCGTTTTCTGTAGCTATATATGCCAGGTGTCTCCAATAGGACTCTGGCCAATGTTTTGTCGCCCAGGTTGTGCCGTGAAGAAAAACCAATTGCTTGTGATTAACAGTACTCTCAGCATCGACAAGAGAGGTATCGAGCCCGTAATTAATTTCATCCTTATCATACTCATGTTTCAGGGCTCTCGAAAAAAGCTGACGAATCCGGTCAACCGCATGATCTTCCCACGGCACCGAGTATCTCTTGTTGTAGAACAGAGTAGCCAGCGGTTCACGAATGGTGTGATTGCTCAAGCCAATTGTGAGCCCCCGCGACATCCGGGAAATGATTCCGCTCTTGATAAGCCCCTGGGCATCGATGACAAGATCGTATCGCTCTGTCTGGAGCGTTTTCTTGAAAGCTCGCACCTCACGGTTCAGGGCAGTACGCCACAGATTTCGCCGCCACCTGCGAATGGCGACTGGGATGACCCGATCCACAGCGGGATGCCAGGAAGGCACATCTACAAAGTTTTCTTCNACAACCCAATCGAAAGAAAGACCCCGGTGGGCCCGATGAGCATCGGTNACTGCCGGCAAGGTNTGGATAATATCTCCGAGAGAAGACACTTTGACAATAAGCACACGCACCGCAATCAAGCCCTCTGACACTTTTATCTCGTTGCTTTGGTTTATTTCGGTTCAGTAACTTCTGGTGCAACTTCCAAAAGTTCTGCTGCGGCGTCAATAGCAAGTTCTGGCCGCAATTCTTTTAGGCAGCGCAGATGGCCAAAGGGACAGGTGCGCTCGAAACAAGGTCGACATTCAACGTCTGTCTCCAGCAATCTTACCTTGCCTGCCAAGGGCGGTGTAAAGTCAGGCGTCGTCGAGCCATAAATGGCAATGACCGGCTTATCTAGCGCTGCCGCAATGTGCATAAGGCCGGAGTCATTGCTGATCACGGCCTCCGTCGCGGCGAGAAGGTCAATCGCCTGACTCAGGCTGGTCCNGCCGGCCAGATTCTCACATCGCGCNAGCATAGAGGGCTCAACGTCGGCGAANATCGANTCAACNATNAATTCATCTTTCGGTGAACCAAAAAACCATACCNGCCAACCTTTGGCCAGCAAATCATTGGCCAGCTCGGCGTAGTGCTCTGCTGGCCATTGTTTGGCCGGACCGAACTCGGCGCCTGGGCAGATGCCTATAGCCTGGCTTTCTTGCTGCAGCCCGAATGCGCCGATCGTTTNCGCTTGCTGCAGGGCATCAACCGTTAGCTTAGGTTTTGGGCAGTCATCCGGTGGAGCAGACTCGGGTGGATGAGCCAGCGCAACGAACCGCTGCACCATCAGGGGATATTTGTCCTTGTCCAGTCGGCGAATATCAGTCAACAGAGGCCAGCGAAACTCGCCTGCCCAACCCGTTCGCCGCCCGATGGCGGCATGAAAGGGTATGAGTGCCGACTTAAATGAATTTGGTAAAACGTAGGCATGATCGAAGTGCCGACTGACCAGCGCTTTTCCCAAACGTTTCCGCTTTCTGAGGCCCAGCTCACCATGGGCAAGGTCCAGCGTCAAGGCCTCAGACACCTGAGGCATACGCGCAAGCAAGGGGTGCGTAAATGGTGGAGCCATCACGCTGATCTCTGCGTTGTCGTGTTGTTCGCACAGGACCTTAAACAGCGACTGCGCCATGATCATATCTCCGATCCAGGACGGGCCAATGATCAGGATCTTATAAGTGCTCGCTGAGCTCATAAATTGGGCAACTCAAAAAGCCTACCACCCTCGGCAGTCAGACTTGGTTTTAGTCTCGTTGGCGACTCTAAAGTACCGATATGTTTCAGAAATTCAGAAAAGCTGGCGCTCATCCCTACATATCAGGAGTGCCCCGGAGAACCCCATGGATGGTAGTGAGCCCGTTGGCCACTTTTTGCGCGCCACTCAAGCGAAGACTCAGCATACCCTCTTTGTAAACCATGGGCACGCAAGCAGCCGCACCCTGTCTTCCCTCAGCCAACTTCCTGAGTCTACCGGCAATAGCAGCATAGGCAAAAAAAGGTGACGCGTCCGTCGATGCTGGCCTTTATCCGGGTGCTTTGAGAGGTACGGTAATGCTTTATTGACTTTTCAACACCGTGCCAAGATGGTGTTGGGGACGGAGCCGGCAGCGCCCCTATTCGACAAGTTTGACCCACTCGCCGGCCTCTGGGGTGCCGCGAGGATAGTATCCATTGAGCAACCGCAGGGTTTCCTCAGGATAATTCGCAATTCGGCTTGATTGGGCAACCACAGCAAAATCGAAAAACTCACTGGCCTGCACATATTTGATCTTCAATTCGCTGCCGAGAAGCGTTTCCCCGTTTTGAATTGCCCGAAAAGTTCGGATGCTATCCAGTATGGCCTGATCCGCGACATCAACATCATCTCCCTGTTCGATCTCACCTCGGAAGATGAATACCCGGGAGCCGAAATAGATGGCAGCGACGCGCTCTGGCCTGCCGGACTCTGAAGTTGTCAGTCCCGTATGACCAATCAAACGATACTGGTTGAG
>NZJB01000059.1 GCA_002691885.1 Gammaproteobacteria bacterium | reverse complement strand
GACATACTCGAAGCGGAAGAAGACTACATTGACTGGTTGGAGGCTCAAGAATATCAGATTGAACAAATGGGTATTCAGAACTATATCCAATCTCAAACTATTGATGGAGACTGATCATGAAGGGCAATCAGAAAATTATTGACGCATTGAATGGCTTGCTGGCGATGGAGCTAGCTGCGATGGATCAGTATTTCGTTCATTCTCAAATGTATCTAGATTGGGGATTACAAAAACTGTATGACCGTATCAGTCATGAATTCGATGATGAAAAGGGTCATGCCACCGTCCTTATCGAGCGCATGCTCTTTCTCGAAGGTGCGCCAGATATGGTGACGCGGGATGGCTTTAAGGTGGGCTCTGACATCAAATCCATGCTGGAAAGTGATCTGCGCGTTGAATACGAGGTGGCAAGCCGCCTTAGAAGTGCGATTGCGCTGTGCGAGCAGGAACGAGATTTTGTAACCAAGGATGCGTTAGTCCCATTACTCGATGATACCGAAATGGACCATGCTCACTGGCTCGAGCAGCAGCTGGGTATGATCAAGCGTCTGGGCATAGAGCTTTACACCCAGTCACAACTCGGCGAGGTGAAGCCCCATGCCTAACCAACCGGGGTGAGCTTCCAGATACCTGTCAGGCCGAGAGCCAGGCAGCATTAACAGACCAAGCCGGAGTGACGATGCGCGTATCGGTAATCCGGCTTTTTTTATTAATCTCTGGAAAATGCTAGTGCTTGTCACGAAGGTACTCCGTGAGCACTTCGATACCATGATTGAAAACGGCACCGTGACCGCCGGAACAGGCGCTGCAGCCTATCCGGCTAACGGAGTCAGTAACGACGCGGCTGCGGGCATGGGTGTGAGTTACGAGGGTCGGTGAGACGGGCGGGTCGTTTTACAGCTGCACAACACTGCGGGTGCTGCAGGGCGGCAACGCTGTAACGGATAATGACTTTTCACTCCCCGGCAGAACGGTTATGTTGGGTTCTAGAACGTGGCGNGCGGCGACAATGCACAGGCCCGCGCGTATATGAACATGTNAATAATGTTGAATAACAAGGNANCNCTACACNANAGCTCAGGGGAGATTGCTATGAAAAGAATTAAACACACTGCTGNTTTGATTACGGCAGGCCTGCTCTGTGCCACAGGCGCCGTCGCGCAGACTGACCAGGCGACNATTGACAAGGCTCTCTCGCCGNTGCCAATGGATCTTCGCGCTGANGCGACCGTCTATACCTATGACGATGAAGGCAATCGTGTGACTCTTAAAGTCGGCGGTAACCACGTTGAATGCCAGCCCACTGACGAAGAGGGTTTCACCCGCTGCGGACCTGTTTCTCAGCGCGCGAGACGTGACCTGCAGGCCAAGTTNTCTGCGCAGGGTATGGAAGGTGACGAACTACAGATGGCGCTGCAACGCGCTGAAGATGCCGGTGANATTCCTCCGCGCCAGTTCGGTGCATTGAGCTATCGACGCTTTGATACTGCAGATCGCATCCAGTATTTGTTTGTGGTGTCGCTTCCCAACGCGACTGCGGAACAACTGGGCATGCCGACCGGCTCGCAGCGAGACAATTCCCTCGCAGGCCAGGGCACTCCCTGGATGATGCGATCCGGAACTTCGGGTGCGCATTTGATGATTCCTGTNAACGGCACGGAATATTCCAATCGNTAGGAATCAGCTTCACTGTCAGGGAGGAAGAGCGATGNGTGAAGACCGGAACTGGCTGGCGCAGACGATGAGTACGCGANAATTGTCTGCTTCCGGCACGCGGCGACNGCTCTTGGCTATACCGATGCCATGTGGCAGAAATACGGGGAAGTGTTCAGCAGTGTGACCAGACTTTCTGTTCCNNGTGGGGANAGTCCGCTTCAGGTAAATCCGCTGAACCNTGAAGGGGCGANTNTTGGCAACATCGGTAATACGCTTGATCATGTTCGCGGACGCGGNGCTCACTTTGCCATCTGCAATNGCGCGACGCACAACATGTCCCGCAGGTTCTNTGCGGTTACCGGGCAGTCGTCANCCAGCCACTATGCGGAATTGATTCAGGAAAACATCACAACGAGTCGGTTTGTGCCTGCCGGCGTTATGGCGGCCACCCGGTCGCAGGAGTACGGCCACAGTCTGCTATGCGCAGGCTAGTCAGGCGTTGAGGTTTAGTCTGAGCCACCCAAATTGAAGAGCCCCTGACTTCAGGAGCCCCGGGAGCGAAGCTTGCTCCAGAGCTTTACTTGATTTACTGCTTTGGAATTTAGCCGGTATTACTCCAGCCCGCGGTAAAAATCACGGATGGGCTGGAACGGCCCCAGCCGATGCTGTTCGATCGGGAAGTCATCAGCATATGGCGGATAGGGGCTGTCGACAGGTTTATTCTTCAAATCAGGATAGTCGACTTCCAGATTCGGTCGCTGCGGTCTTTTGTGGGAATTCATGTACGCTGCTACATCGTAGGCTTCGTCGTCAGTCAGATCTGGCTTTCCCAGAGGCATCCGCGCCTTGATAAAGCGCGCCGCAGTCAGAAGACGCGTCATGCCAGCGCCGTTGTTGAAACTGTCCGGCCCCCACAGCGGAGGAAACAGATAGCCCTCTGATTTATCGATCGCAGCCAGCAGACCCTGACCGTCGGCGCCGTGACAAACCGCACAATTCGCTTCAAAGACCAGCTCGCCGGCAGCCACATCGGCGGCCCGATCGGGCTCTGAAAACGTGGGTGGCTCGTCCGGCAACTGACGACTCTCTCCCATGACGGCGTACTGCTTATTAAGTCGTCTAATGTACATTTCCATGGAGCGCATCTGTACGCTCTCCCGATCCAGCTCCTTGCCGTTCATACTGCGCGTCATGCAGCCATTGATGCGGTCCCTCAGATCTCCCACTCTGCCGTCGCGGCCGGAAAATCGTGGATAGCGCTGGGCAGCCTGTAACAGCGACAGCGTGCCGGGCCGGGTGCCGGTGTCGAGGTGGCATGAGGCGCAGTCCATGGAGGTGCCGGTATATCGCATACTCGGGTCTTCATGGGCCGGGCCCATATTTCGCGCGGTGTCACGAATGAGCTGACGTCCGTACTCCACGCTGGGCTCGGTGTAGCGCTCTGCTGGCGGGTTGCTCTGTAACCACAGTGTTCCCAGAACCACGCACAGCCCGATGGCGCTGGCAATCAACAGTGCGGCCTGTGCCGCGCCACGCTGTGAGTGAAGGGTTCGATCTTGGTTCACGGGTCGCTCTCGTCTGTTTTTTGCTGTCTATCATACGCGTCCAGCTGACGCTGGAAAATGTGCTTTGGCTGCTCAACACTCTGGCGCCACCCGGGCTTCAGCCAGTAAAGCAGACTGTAGCTCACAACGGCAGCAATGGTCCCATAAACAATCAGTGCGCTGATCATTCGCCGGCTCCTGTTTCAGACTCATAGAGCGTTGACAGATAGCCGGCGACGGCCATGATTTCAGCATCGCTTAGCCGGTCGCCCCAGGGCGCCATGGTGGTTCCGGCAACGCCCTGATTCAGAACCCTGAGACTNGCGGCCATGCTGAGTCGCTCACGGGTGAAGTCGGTGGGTGGAATNGGAATGGGCAGGTTCGCGNTCGCAAAGCCGTTACCATCACCCGCCTCNCCGTGGCACTCGGCGCAGTGCGTCTGAAAAATTTCGGCACCAAGTGCGGTGCTGCTGTCGCTGATGAACGGCTCGATTCTGCTGAAGCTCTGGACGACCTCAATCAGNGCGGCCAGTTGCGCGGGGCTATGGTCGCGCCAGCCCGGCATCGAGCTGCCGTACACCCCGTTGTAAAGTATGTCAGCCAGTAAATCTGCGNGGTATTCATGCTCCGTCAGATTAACTGGGGCAGGCTGTAGCCAGGCTGCGGCAGGGCCATCACCGGCACCNTCTTCGCCATGGCAACCTTCGCAATTTTGTGCCCACAGCCTGCGGCCTTCCCGGGCAGGTGCCTGATTCCGCAAGCTGGGGGCGTTGCCACGGGGGCGAGTGCGCGCCGGATGCGCGTTAAGTTGGTCGGCGTCGAGCGACATCATAGTCCACTGATCGTCCCCCGCAGCCTCGCGCATGGCGATCTCTCCTTCCGGCCACGCCAACTCCCGACTTCGNCCCAGCGTGTTGAGGTAGGCAACTAGATCCAGTGCCTCNTGGCGGGGCTGAGTGGGTGTGNCATCGAAAAATTCGGGATAAGAGGGCATGATTGATCTTGGTACAACACTCCGGGGCGCGAACAGATGAGCGAAGTGCCACTGATCTGTACGGGTATTCGCCGCCCTGGACAGATCCGGGCCAATCCGCCGTGTCCCGAGCATGTGAGGAGTTTCCACGCTGTCTTCCCATGCCATGGTTGCAGCACCGAAGCGTTCGATGTCAGCCTCGACGAACCGGATCTGCTGGGTGTGACAATAGGCGCAGCCTTCTTTGGCGTAGATTTGCCGGCCCCGGTGCTCGGAGGCGGTCAGTTCTNGGGTGGCTGCCGGTGCCAGTGACGCGATCTGATCATTAAGGGTTGACTGAGGCAGCAGTCCCAGCAGCGAAACCGAGAATATGAAGAAGGTGACCCCTGCAACTGAGGCCGCAATATAAGACATCCGCAGCGCTTTAACCGGATTCTGTTGATTTTCATCGGTGCCTGATGGTCCCGCTTGACTGATCGTTGCCCTGGCCTCGGCGAGCGCTCTTGCGCCGGCTCCTCTTGGCCCTTTGAGCAAGCCGTAGCACANCANCCCGAAGCCAGCGGTGATTGGAATGGCGGAAAGTGTCCTTATCATCCAGTAGGGCTCGGAGGCTCGCAGCGAGACAACCCATGGGGCCCCGGCTTTCCAGAGTTCTCCCTGCGCGAGGCCAGCGAGCGTNAGATCACTGACCATTANGATGATGCCGACAGTGGTCAGCCAGTACGCGGCGTTNATGGCTCCGGCGTGATACGGCGCATCCGCCATTTTCTGCCAAGCATGGAGGATTCCCGCAATGCCGGCAAAGGTCGCGAAACCCAGCATTGCGAGATGAGAATGCCCGATGACATAGTCGGTGAAATGAATTGTCTCGCTGAANCCCATGTTGGCCTGCGCGGAGCCTTGCAGGCTGACGATGATATAGAACAACACAGACGTTGAGGCAAAACGTAGCGCAGGATCTTTCGCCAGCCAGCCGGCGNTGCGTTGAGAAAGCATGAGATTGCTGACAACAACCACTACCACCAGGCCCAGAATGGTCGAGGCAAGAATCGCGATATTCTGGGTGGCCATGGGGATGACCGAATAAATGTAGTGGTGGGTTCCGTTCAAGGGATAGAGAAAGAACAGACCCCAAAACCCTAACATTGACAGGAAGTGACTGAAGATCGGGCGGCCCGTACTGGCAGGAATGACATAGTAAAGAATCGCGAGGGCCATCGGTGTCACAAACAAGCCCACAGCATCATGAATCCAGAGCCCACTGAAGGCGGCACCCGCAGCACCGGGTATAAATTCCGGAANGATGTTGCCCATTGGAAAACTCATCAGCGAGAACACCAGNCCACCAATGATGTACCAGCTCGACACATACAAATTTTCAAACCCGCGTTTAAAAAAAGGTGGTAAGAATTGAATCGCCGCGAGAATGAGACCACCAATCATGGCAGCATCGACCAGCAGCGGAAATTCTGCCCATTCTAGTGGCTGGCTGTAGCCGTTAAGCACCAAAAACCATCCAGGCAGAAGTACGCCGAAATTCCAAAGTCCAAACAGAAACCAGCCAAGCCTTTCGTTAGTGACAGGTCGCCCACTTAATATCGGAACAGCGAGATATAGAAACGCTATAAACGCGTTGCCCAGCCACCCCAGCATGATGCCCTGCGTGTGGGCGAAGCGGAGTCGGCCCCAGCTGGCTACCGCGCTGGTTGCCTCGGGCAGGAAAAACTGCAAGGAAGCGACAATTCCGAAGGTAACCGCCAGCAGAAGCATAGTAAATGCGGCGATCCCGTGGGCGCGAATTAGAGCATTATGGGTAATCTCTTTTCCCAATGGATTTTTTTGACCTTCGGGAGTAGTGGAAGGTCGGAATTCGCTTACTGCATTGGCGTCGAGTACTTCAGACAAAGGAGTTGCTCTCTTTGAAAACTTTAACGACGCGATATGGTACTAAAATCCGCACGGGCAAGGAATTGAATTCAGGGCCGTTATGAGTATTATCTAAGTGGGTTGATGTGCCGCATTGTCTATGAACGGTGCGTCCTGGGAAAGCGGGCGTTACGAAAAGTTATTATTTTACGCTGTGTTGGTAAGTGGCCAATTGTTCTGCGCGTATTGCGCCGTGGGAGGCTTTGCTGTTTTGCATTGCGGTGGTTTCACAGTAATCCTTTCAGGGACATTATTGGTTTGCTGAAATGTATATCGGGCTGGCCCCAAAGCAAGTGAATCAATTCATGAAGGAACGGAACGATGGATTTTATGCCGCGCTGCAGACCGTTTAAGGAGCTGACCTTCCTTACAGTCCTGTTTCTTCTGTCAGGTGCGGTCGCGGGGCAATCGACGCTGGTCGAGACACTGAGGCCAGGAGTAACACAGCAACTCGCCGAGCATCGAAAATCAGTCCTGAGCCGGCTGAGCTATGACCTTAGCTTCGATCTGCCCGCCAGCCGAGATCAGAGCATTGCGGCGTCGGCTGTCATTGAGTTTGATCTCTCGGATACCGATGAGCCGCTGGTGCTGGATTTTAAGGAATCGGCAGAAAAGATCGGCGCCGTCGAAGTCAACGGTCAACAGTCGGATTATCGATTTGAATCTGAGCATCTTGTGATCCCGGCACGAGAGCTGCGCCTCGGCCAAAACATAATAGGCGTGCAATTCACGGCCGGAGATAGCTCACTCAATCGCAATCCGGAGTTTCTCTATACACTTTTTGTCCCGGACCGGGCGCGAACAGCTTTTCCTCTGTTTGATCAGCCAAACCTGAAGGCACGTTACACGTTGACGCTGACTATGCCCGCCGATTGGGAGGCCATTGCCAATGCTCCGCTCCAACAGTTTGAAGCTCTGGGGGAGAGAAAACGCCTGAGCTTTGCTCCCACGGAGTTGATCAGCTCCTACCTGTTCTCCTTCGTCGCCGGGAAATTTCAGCGCGAGACTCGCCAGATAAGCGGTCGTCAAATGACGATGCTGCACCGAGAGAGCGACCGGGAAAAGGTCGCGGGCAATCTTGATGCGATTTTTGACTTACACGGAGCCGCACTGAATTGGCTGGAAGAGTACACCGCAATTGACTATCCCTTCCAGAAATTTGATTTTGCTCTCATTCCCAGCTTTCAGTACGGAGGCATGGAGCATGTCGGGGCGATTCAGTATCGTGCGGACAGTCTGTTATTGAATGCGCAACCGAGTCAGACCCAGCTCCTGAGCAGAGCAAGTTTGATCGCTCATGAAACAGCACACATGTGGTTCGGGGATCTGGTGACTATGGATTGGTTCAATGACGTGTGGACTAAAGAAGTGTTCGCAAATTTCATGGCTGCCAAGATCGTCAACCCGAGCTTTCCCGAGGTCAACCATGACCTCAATTTTTTGATCCGGCATTTCCCCAGCGCCTACGTCGTCGACCGAACGGAGGGCGCTAACCCGATCCGTCAGGACCTGCAGAATCTGAACGAGGCGGGGACGCTCTACGGCAATATCATTTACAACAAAGCGCCGATTATGATGCAGCAACTGGAGACTCTGACCGGCCAGGCTGAGTTTCGCGCAGGCATGAGGGAGTATCTGGCCAACTTTGCTTATGGAAATGCCACCTGGCCGGATTTGATTGGCATTCTGGAACGCAAGACGGAAGTTGATTTGCGAAGCTGGAGTGAGGTCTGGGTAAACACGCCGGGCCGCCCGCATTTTTTGCTGGCAGAGTCAGCAGGAAATACAGGCCTGCGACAAGTCGACCCTGAGGGGAAAGGCCGCATTTGGCCCCAGCAGTTTTCAGTCAGTAAGCGGATCGAAGGAAGCTGGCGGCTTGACTCGGTTGAGAGCGGGCGGACAGAGATTGCGGTTTTCGATTCCGAGGCATCTGCGGGCTTGTTGAACGCGGACGGCCGGGGATATGGCCTGTTCCCCGTCGATCCGGAGTTGCTGTCCGAATGGGAAAGTCTCGACGACATTCAGCAGGGCAGTTTGCTGGTTTCACTGTTCGAAAATCTGCTGGAAGGTAATCGAGTATCCGTTGATGAGTATCTCAATCGACTGATTGGCATCATCGAGCTTGAAGACAATCAACTGCTGCTTAACCTGATGTTGCGTCAGGTCCGCATTCTCTACTGGAATTTTCTCAGTGAGGAAGCGCGGGCTGACGCTGCTGGCAGCTTTGAAGAATCGCTGTGGGCACTGATGCTGGCCTCGGACAGCCCGAGCAGCAAAAAGATATTCTTTGAGGCGTATCGTGATCTGGCGCTGACCGATGGGGGACTCGATCAGTTGCTACGGGTGTGGCGCTCAGAGATCATAGTTGAGGAGCTGATCCTTGCTGAAACTGATCGAATTGCGCTTGCCACCGTTCTGGCGATTAAATCACCGGAGCAGGCAGACCAGATTGTGACCCGGCAACTGGCGCAGATTGACAATACAGACCGGCAGCGCCGCTTCGACTGGATTCGTCCGGCACTTTCTCCCGATCCGCTGGCGCGCAAGGCTTTTTTTGAAACGCTTGCCGAGGAAGATAACCGGGCCGTTGAGTCCTGGGTAATTGGCGCGCTTGATGCGCTGCATCACCCATTGAGAAGAGGCGATGCTGAAGCGTATATACTACCCAGCCTTGAGCTGCTGGAGGAGATACAGATCACCGGCGACATTTTCTTCCCGGTGCGATGGTTAGAAACTACACTTGGCAGACACAACTCGCCGGCGGCGGCAGCTGTCGTAAGGGGGTTTCTGGCTCAGCGTCCGGATTACAACCGCCAGTTGCGGCTGAAAATTCTGCAGGCCGCGGATATCNTGTTTCGCGCCGAGCGCCTTCTGTCCCTTTCAAACTTCTGATACAACGGCTGCCAATCGAAGNTCCCGCTCTCGATCACTGCCCTGNCGTTTGCTGACGTCTGGGCCGGAGGCCAGCGTCGCGCTTTTTCCTTACGNGCGCTATTTACCTATAATACCCAGAAAAGCAGTCCGAGCTCTGGTTGCGTTTCAGTGCTCGGGNCAATTAAACGGATCTGTCTACTCTATGTCTCATTACTCTCAAATGAACCTTGTGCGCGTGATTCAGCATTTTCCTGGTCCTCTCATGTCCTTGTTCCTCGCGTTAACGGTCCCTAGATCAGCTGATGCTCAACAGGGTGATGAGCTGCCCGATTGGCTGTCCGTCGGGTTCGAGCAGCAAAGCCGCATCCAATTCCTNGATGNGCAGTTTCGCAACGGTCTTGAGGGCAGCGATCAGGGTTTTGAGTGGCGCAATCTGCTGAAGACAGAGGCCAAGTTTGATCGGTTCTCTCTGACTGCTGAATTNGCCGATATGCGAACCTATCTGACGGATGAGGGTTCGCCGCTAGACAGTTTTTTCGCCAATCCTCTGGATATACTGCAGGCCAATGTGAGCTTCCCAATCGGAGACGTTTTCCGCGAGGGCGACAGCGGGTTCGTCAAGGTAGGCCGGTTTACGATGGATCAGGGGAGCCGGCGTTTTGTTGCCCGTAATCGGTTTCGCAACACCATNAACTCTTTNGCAGGCGTTCACGCCGGTCTCGAGTCAGGCGGAACGACCATAGANATGTTCTACACCCGGCCNACAACGCGTCTGGTAGAGGGCGACTGGATCGACAACGAACCTCGTACCGACAAACAGTCAAGTGACTTTTTCTGGGGCGCTTATGTCACTANAGCACTGAGCTCGCAGGGAGATTCGCTTCAGTTCTACTTNCTGGGAGCCGATGAGCGACGGGACCGACCGGCCAATCAGCGTTTCGATGTGCTGAATCCGGGGATACGTCTGTTCAGAAGCCCGGCCGCAGGTCGCTGGCATTATGATGCAGAAGCCGTGTATCAATTCGGCGATGCACCGGCTCTGGACGCATTCGGACCGCTACGGGACCACAAGGCGCGGTATTATCATCTCTCATTCGGCTANAGCTTTCAGACGAGCTGGCAGCCACGTCTCAGTTTTGTTTATCACTACGGCAGCGGTGACAAGGATCCACTGGACAACGAATCCAACGAGCTGGATCACCTCTTCGGCGTGCCGCGTCCAGATTTCGGTCCGACCGGCTCCTTCCGTGCTTTTCAGCGGGTCAATACCAGTTCCCCGGGCCTGACGCTGAATCTGCAGCCAGCCAGCAACGTGGACGCATACATCCGGTGGCAGAGACCCTCACTTGCCGCTCCTGCACAGGGCTGGCGCATTACGCGCTATCGGCATGAGGGCGGTCTGGGGGAAGATCATCTCGGCGATCAGCTGGAGACGCGAGTCCGCTGGCATCTGTTCTCTGGCAAACTGACGATCGATAGCGGCTATGTGTATATTGCGCCCGGCGCGTATATGGACCGGGTCAGTAAAGGGGACAGCCACTACTTTTATGCACAAACCATCCTGAGGCTTTAAGACGCCGTGGCCCGGCGTTAACTCAGGCAGGGCTGCTTGCCTCAAACAGCGAAAGTATAATCAGGTAACGTGCGACTCGCCCGCCAAACACAAGGAATGCAAATACCCACCAGCGGGTACGCGCAGCGCCGGCGAGCACCGTGAGCGGATCACCGATCACCGGCATCCATGCCAGCAACAGAGCCCACGTCCCATAGCGCTGATTCAGAGTCTGCAGTTTGGCTTCTGTAGCTGGTGTCAGCCCCAGATATTTTCTGGCGGCCAGCAGTCCGGCCATGCCAATTACATAATTGACGGACGTGCCCAGGCAATTCCCAAGCGAGGCAATGATCAAGCAGGCACTTTTGCTGTAACCCAGCGCCAGGTATCCCGTGAATACGATTTCAGAGGAAACCGGAACCAGAGTGGCGGCCAGAAAGGCGGCCAGTCCTAAAAATAGTATTTCAGTTTCCACAGAAGCCTAACTGACTTGTCTCTGTTTCCCTTCCCAGTGAGGCTGGCGGAGTTTTGTCTTCAATGATTTGCCGCTGGCGTTGCGCGGAATGGCATCAATTATTTCCAGCTTGCTGGGAATCTTGTAACCCGCCAGCCGTTCACGGCAGAAGGCCTGCAGGGTGTCAAGCTCAAGCGTTTGCCCGGATTTGAGTGCGACAAATGCCAGAACAGTTTCGCCCCACTGTTCATCGGGGATGCCGACGACCGCGGTGTCGGCGACAGCCGGGTGCTCGAAGATGGCGCGCTCCACCTCTGCCGGATAGATGTTCTCCGCGCCAGAGACGATCATGTCCTTGATCCGATCCTGAATGTAAATGAACCCCTCTTCATCCATGTAGCCAGCATCGCCGGTATGCATCCAGCCGCCTTTCAGCGCGCTGTCAGTCGCTTCGGGCAAACGCCAGTAGCCCATCATGGTCTGAGGGCCACGCACCAGAATCTGGCCAACCTGACCGCGGGGCAGTTCTTCATCATTTTCGTCAGCGATTTTGATCTCGGTACCCATCTGCGGGCGGCCGGCGGAAAGCAGCAGTCCCGGCTCGCCTGAAGCGGCTCGCTCATGGACAGCCGGAGTCATATTGGTGGCAATACAAGTCAGCTCGGTCATACCGAAGCCCTGAGCGAATCCGCAACCAAACACTGACATGGCTTTCTGCAGGGTCTCCTGCGCAATCGGGCTGGCGCCGTAGGAGATCAGCCGGAGTTTTTCAAATTTCCGGGTGGCTATATCGGGAACAGCCACCAGGCAGGCCTGAATCATCGCAGGCACCATCGTGGTCATGGTGATGGCTTCTTCATCGAGGCTTTGCACGACCCGGGCCGGAACAAACTCGTGGTGGATGACCAGTGTCGAGCCGCTGGCGACCATCGCCATCATGCTTAAAGCTGCGGCAGCATGGAAAACCGGAGCCACAATCAGGTTCCGTTCCTGTCGAGGCGTGATGCTGGAGGCGAGATGGGCCATCTGGATGTTATTGGTCACATTCCCCTGGCTAATCATGGCGCCTTTGGGCAGTCCCGTAGTCCCGCTGGTATACATCTGATAGCACTGGTCGGATTCGCAGACAGATACGGTAGGTTTTGTGGGGTCCTCTTCTAACCAGTCGGACAGCGTTTGCCATCCTCCCGGCTTGCTGTCGCTGCCCAGTGTGACCCAGCGTTTGACCGAGGGTATTTCCGATTTTACGGAATCGATTCCGCTCGCGTACTCATCCTCACAAAACAGCATCAGGCTCTCAGCGTCACTGACGATGTATGCCCATTCTCTTGGGGCCAGACGATAGTTCAGCGGTACTGGAATAATGCCCACCTTCGAAGCGCCGAAGAACATCAGACAAATTTCTAGATTGTTTTTAGACAGCCAGGCAAACCGGTCTCCCTTGACCAGCCCGCTTGCCAGCAGACTGTTCGCGAATCGATTAGCCCAGGCGTCGGCTTGTCCGTAGGTCAGGTTCTGTCCCTGATGCTCTGCAAACGGTTGATCAGGATATTCGCGGCCGAAAAATTCCAGGAAGTTATGCAATAACACGAGTCAGAACTCCTGTAGGGCTAGTGAGAACGAAGCAAAGTAAGGTCAAAGAACATCGCCATGCCCGCGAGCGTGTCACGCCATCTGTTTTTCATTGTACGCCTCCAGATAGCTCAACGTGGATTGGTAATGTTTGCTGCCAAAGTACAACAGCCCCGCAGAGAGCAGGCCAAAGAAGGTGCCCACCCACATCAATGACAGATTGACCTTGTTGGGATCCTGGAACACATAGTCGGTGCACCAGGCTACTGCCGACGGGCCGAGCCCCAGCCCAATCAGATTAATGACGAACAGATAAAGCGCCGAGCCCTGGGCTCTCATGTTGGCAGGCATAATCTGCTGTATGGCAGCTGCGGCGACGCCAAGCGGCATGGCCGCGGCAAAAGCAGCCGGGCAGAGCGCCAGCAGCGCGGCAGTCGGTGTAGGCATTAAGGGGTAGAGTATGGAGAAAGGGACACCCAGCAACGCTCCGCCCATGGCAACCTGCATCTTCGCTTCAGCCTTGCCGCGCTGCGTCAGTATGTCTGCGAGATAGCCTCCCAGCACGATCCCTGCGGTTCCGAATATGACTACCACCCAGCCATAGTAGATACCTGTTTCTTGCGCGCTGAGCCCGTGGACCCGTATCAGGTAGGAAGGCACCCAGTAAGCCGCGCCGTATGACACAAAGGAGGTAAACGCGATACCGAGATTGTGAAAGAGGAAAGTCCTGCTGTTAGCCCTGATATAAGCGACCACCTCGCTGATTGGTGGGGGCTGAATCACTTTGCTTGGATCTGATTTGCTGCGATTGCGCCTGACCGGTTCTCTGACGGTCAGTAAAGCCAGCGTGAATAGCAGGCCAGGAAAGCCGACTGCGAAGAAGACATACTGCCACGGTGCCACAGGACCCACAAAGGGTACGGTCAGTTCTGTGGCTGATACGGCGAAGCCGATTACGATGCCGCCGAAAACCTGTGCCAGTCCGCTGCCGATGTAGATGCCGGCGGAATATAGGCTGATGGCAACGGCCAGTCGTTCCGGCCTGAACATATCGGTAATGATCGAGTAAGCAGACGGTGAGAGGGTTGCCTCGCCCACGCCGACCCCCATGCGATAGAAAGCAAACGTCCAGAATCGGCTCGCGGTGCCACACAGCATGGTGAAGAAGCTCCATACTGCGAGACCGACGGTAATCAGCACAGTCCGGTTTTTGCTGTCTGCCCAGCGCGCAATCGGTATGCCGAAGAACGTGTAGAAGAGTGCGAAAGTGAAGCCACCGAGATAGCTGATCTGAGTGTCTGAAAGCCCCAGATCTGCCTTAATTGGATCAACCAGCAGTGACAGTATCTGGCGATCGACGAATGAAAAGACGTAGACGATCATCAGGATGATGACCACGTACCAGGCATAGCGCTCGGACGGATAGGGAATGCTGGTGCTGTTACTCTCTGCCGAAGCGGGGCTGTCAGAAGGCTCTGGGGCTGACATCATCTTGACCCTCTATTATTGCTCTTTTTATTTGTGTTTTATTGCTTATACAGACCCAAAAGCAGACTCCGGCCAGTACCAGCTTGATCTCAGGATAACAGCTTTCAGCAGATTTGGGATGAAAGTCAGATGCAATTGTCTTGCCTTGAAATGCCGTGGAATCTGAGAATGTGACTTGTTTTGCCGCCCCGCTAATCCCACTGGTGCGCCCCCACGTATTCTTGACTTAAATAGTCAGGTATGGAAAACTTGTAAATCCTTATTAAATTACTCAGGTATTCCTATGCGACTGACTGCGAAGGGGCGTTATGCCGTGACTTCCATGCTGGATCTCGCGCTCCACTATCGTGAAGGACCGACCCCGCTCTCTGCGATTTCTCAGCGGCAGGATATTTCACTGTCCTACCTTGAGCAATTATTCTGCGCCCTTCGCCAACAGGGTCTGGTCAGAAGCGTTCGGGGTCCGGGCGGAGGGTATAATCTGAGTCGCGCAGCGTCTGAAATCAGCGTGGCTGAGGTGATAGAGGCCGTCAACGAAACGTCAGATGCAACCCGCTGCGGTGGCGCCGGCGATTGCCAGAATGGGGAGACCTGCCTGACCCATCATCTGTGGATGGATCTGAGCCAGCAAATTCGCTCTTTTCTTGCGGAGATCTCATTGGGAGACCTGATGCATCAGCAGGAAGTCAAAGAGATCTCAGAAAATCAGGATACTCGCGTGCCCGGCCGGTCGGACCAGGAAGCCGTGCCGCTGACGCTGATGGGCAGTTCCCATTAGCGTTCGCTGTCAGTTAACTTCAGGAATTTGAACAGACCATGTCGCAAGAACAGATTGACCGAGCCATTGCCAAGGATTATGCAGCTGGATTCACCACTGAAATTGAATCCGACACGCTGCCGCCCGGCCTGACCGAAGACACGATTCGTTTTATCTCGGCAAAAAAGAATGAGCCGGAATGGCTGCTCGAATGGCGTCTGGGGGCATTTCAGGTCTGGCGTGAGATGGTGGGCCCCGATTGGGCGCACGTCGATTATCCGGAAGTCGACTTTCAGAGTATCTCCTATTATTCCCAGCCAAAAAGTATGGAAGACCGCCCCAAAAGTCTCGATGAAGTCGATCCGGAGCTGCTGGCGACCTATGAAAAACTGGGCATTCCGCTCCACGAGCAGGAGGCGCTTGCCGGCGTGGCCGTTGATGTTGTGTTTGACTCGGTCTCCGTAGCGACCACTTTCCGCGAAAAACTGGCGGAAGCGGGTGTGCTGTTCTGCTCCATATCGGAAGCGGTGCAGCAGTATCCTGATCTGGTACGAAAACATCTGGGCAGCGTCGTGCCGCGCAAAGACAATTTCTACGCGGCTTTGAACAGTGCCGTCTTCAGTGACGGCTCTTTTGTCTACATCCCCAAAGGCGTTCGCTGTCCCATGGAGCTCTCCACGTACTTTCGAATTAACGAGGCCAATACCGGTCAGTTCGAACGCACCCTGATCATTGCCGACGAGGGCAGTCATGTCAGCTATCTGGAGGGGTGTACCGCGCCCATGCGTGATGAAAATCAACTGCATGCGGCGGTGGTTGAACTGGTTGCGCTGGATGGAGCTGAGATCAAATACTCAACCGTGCAAAACTGGTATCCGGGAGATGCTGAAGGCAAGGGCGGTATCTACAACTTTGTCACCAAACGAGGCCTGGCGCATACCAATGCCAAGATATCCTGGACTCAGGTAGAGACCGGCTCGGCGGTTACTTGGAAATATCCGAGCTGCATCTTGCGAGGCGATAACAGTGTGGGTGAGTTTTACTCTGTCGCCCTGACAAATAATCTGCAGCAGGCCGACACCGGGACCAAAATGATCCATTTGGGGAAAAATACGCGCTCGACGATTATCTCTAAGGGGATCTCAGCCGGTAAGAGCAGCAATGCCTACCGGGGTCTGGTGCGGGTCGGGCCAACGGCAAAAGGCGCGCGCAACTATACCCAGTGCGACTCACTGCTGATTGGTGATCAGTGTGCGGCGCATACCTTTCCCTACATCGAAAGTAAGAATCCGACTGGGATTATTGAGCATGAGGCCACCACCTCCAAAGTGAGTGATGACCAGCTGTATCTGTGTCAGCAGCGCGGGCTTGACCCCGAAAAAGCGGTCTCAATGATTGTGAACGGGTTTTGCAAGGAAGTTTTTAAGGAGCTTCCCATGGAGTTTGCAGTGGAAGCGGGCAAGCTGCTGGAAGTGAGCCTTGAAGGGTCAGTGGGATAGCTGCGCTGATAATCGGCACTCATTCGTTATATCAAACTTAGATTGTTTCGACCGGGAGACTGAACGACATGCTCAGCATCAAGGACTTGCACGCTGAAGTCGAGGGCAAGAATATTCTCAAAGGGCTTAATCTGGGAATCCGTGAGGGTGAAGTCCATGCCATCATGGGGCCGAACGGCTCCGGGAAAAGCACCTTGGGGCATGTACTCTCCGGCCGTCCCGGCTATGAAATTACTCAGGGAAGCGTCGAGTTTCTGGGCAAGGATCTGATGGAATTGGATACCGAGGAGCGCGCCCAATTGGGGCTGTTTCTGGCATTTCAGTACCCCGTTGAGATCCCTGGTGTCAGCAACATGGAGTTTCTCAAGGCATCGGTGGACGCGGTGCGCGAGAGTCAGGGCGCATCGGCTTACGACACCGTCGGTTTTATGCGTCGGGCCCGTGAAGCCTGTACTGCGGTTGACCTGGATCAGGCCTTTCTCAAGCGGGGCGTGAACGAAGGCTTTTCAGGTGGAGAGAAGAAGCGCAACGAGCTCATGCAAATGATGCTGCTGGAACCCAGGCTTTGTATTCTGGATGAGACTGACAGTGGCCTCGACATTGACGCGTTGCAGGTTGTGGCCAGTTGCGTGAACGCCATGCGCAGCGATTCGAGATCCTTCCTGCTGGTGACCCATTACCAGCGCTTGCTTGGCTATATTGAGCCGGATTTTGTGCACGTGCTGGCAGACGGCCGCATCATCAAGTCAGGTGACAAGTCGCTGGCTCTCGAGCTCGAAGCGAAAGGCTATAGCTGGCTTAATGACGGTGAGGTGGCCTGATGGCTGACCTGTTGACGCCCCAGTTAAACGCAGAGAGTTCGGCACCCGACTGGCTTCAGGCCCGTCGTCTGGCCGGTCGTGCTGTCTGGGAAAGCAGCGAGCTGCCGACGCGCAAGACTGAGTCGTGGAAATACACCAGTCTCTTTGCGTTGCAGCGGCCGTTCATGGCGGCGACTGAAAGTGCAGAAAGTGCAGAAGAGCTCGGTTTTGAGCTGCCGCAACTGGCAGGCAGCAGACTGGTTTTCGTTAATGGCTTCTGGCGCGAAGATCTGTCTGACATTGTGCCCGATGAAGCGATTGAGCTCGTGCGTTTTTCAGAAGCGGACCAAACGCAGGCTGCCTTGATTGCGCAGCACCTCGGCTCGGTCGTACCCGGCAATAAGCATCCGTTTTCCGCTCTGAACGACGCGGTTTTAGCCGACGGAGTTTTTCTCAGGATTCAGAAAGGCAGCAAAGCCGCTTGTCCGGTTCAGCTTGTCTGGCACAACAGCCAGCAAGTGGACACCGCGATCAACTCACAGCGTTTATTGGTGCTGGCAGAACAGCACAGTGAAGCCACAGTCGTGGAGCATTTCAGCGGACAGGGGCACTCATTCACCAACGGACTGAGTGAATTGATTCTGGCGGCAGGCGCTACGCTGAACCATAGCCGACTTCACCTCGAGAGCGCGGAAGCGTTGCACATCGGCGGCCTGCATGCAGCCCTTGACCGGGACGCAACGCTCAACAGCTTCCATGTCGCCTTTGGGGGCAAACTCAAGCGGGTCGATATCGTGATCAATCATCAGGGTCGCGGCGCCCACTGTCAGCTGGACGGTATGTATTTGCTGCGTGGGCAGGAACATGCGGACTATCACACGTGTATTGAACATGCAGTGCCACACTGCACGACCGATGAAACTTTTCGCGGCATTGTCGGAGACAAGGCGAGCGCGGTATTCAACGGCAGGATTCATATTCATCCTGATGCGCAAAAGACCCGAGCTGAACTCAGTAATAAAAACCTGCTGACCAGCGCGACGGCAGAAGTAAATACCAAACCGGAGCTGGAAATTTACGCTGATGATGTGCAGTGTGCGCACGGTGCCACTGTGGCGCAGCTGGATGAGTCTATGCTGCACTATCTGCGAACCCGGGGAATCCCTGCTGACGAGGCGCTGGTGTTATTGAGTTATGGCTTTATCAATGCCCTGGTGGAAAAGCAAAGGCTTGAGTCCCTGCGAGACTTCCTCAAGCCCCTGCTGGCAGATTACTTCGGTGCCGCCCTGGCTGTGGACTCTGACGATGCGGCGGGCTGACTTGTCGGAAGGACCCTTTCTGCCCGTGCGGAGTGTTATCAGGACAAGCCTATGAGCTTTAACGTAGAGCAGATTCGTGCGCAGTTTCCTGCTCTGAAGCAGGAGGTGAACGGCAGGCCGCTGGTTTATCTGGACAGCGCGGCGACCACGCAGAAACCGCAGGCGGTAATCGACGCC
>NZJB01000058.1 GCA_002691885.1 Gammaproteobacteria bacterium | reverse complement strand
CCGGACAATAAAAACAAGACAGGGAGACCCCTCACATGAAACTCCATCGACTTCTTCTGTCATTCTTGATCTTAAGCCTGAGCACAGTGGCAATGGCACGCACGAGCGTGCTTTTCATCGGCAACAGCTTCACCTACGGATGGGGATCTCCGGTAAGACACTATCGCGCTTCAACGGTGACCGATCTCAACAACGAAGGCATCGGTGGAGTGCCTGCGCTGTTTAAATCCTTCGCCGGTCAGGCTGGTCTGGATTACGACGTCTATCTGGAGACCCGCGGTGGCGCAGGCATAGACTTTCACCTTGAAAACAAGCTGGCCGTTATCGGAAGACGCCCTTTTGATCAGGTGGTCATGCATGGCTACAGCACACTGGACGCTCAGGATCCGGGTAATCCCGACAAACTGGTCAGCACCGTCGCCGCAATGACGGATTTTCTGAGAAGCAAAAACGCAGACGTCGAAGTGTATTTGACCGCCACTTGGTCGCGGGCCGATCAGGTGTACTTGCCGGATAAGCCATGGACGGGTCAGCCTATCGAAAATATGGCGCTCGACGTTCGCGCCGGTTATGACCTCGCGGCCGCGGCGCCCGGCGTCGCAGGCATTAATGGCGTCGGTGAAGCCTGGTCACGAGCCATGGCCAGCGGCATCGCAGACCCCAATCCCTACGATGGCATTGAGCTCGGCAAAGTGGACCTGTGGAGCTATGACCACTACCACGCGAGTCACTACGGCTACTATCTGGAAGCTCTGGTGGTGTTCGGCAATCTAACTGGCCTAGATCCACGTTCCCTGGGCGTAAATGAGTGTTCGGGCTATGAGCTTGGCATGTCACGGACTCAGATACAGATGCTGCAGCAGGCCGCCTATGACCAACTGGCCAGTGAAGGGAGAGTAGAAGCCAGCCCGCTGGAGGTCGACAGACCCGGAGTTGCGCTGCGCTGCAACTGAGCCTCAGGCGCCTTGATCGGTAGTAAACTCGGTACCGACCCGCGGCTGTGCTCAGCCGAGGATTGACTCTGATTCGCTGGTCACTCACGCCCTCGGAGGCACAGATTATCAGTCACTCAACCTTAAGCCTCCCCCGGATGACCGGTCCGGTTCAGCATGGGCTCGACCCTGTGATTCCAGCGCTGCCAGAGCTGTGGTTACCACAACCTTGGTGATGGACCAGCCCAGATCGGTACAAGGCTTTCGTCTTCGGATAGGATTCAAAGATGATCTGACCTTCTGCCAGCATAATCGCCCAGTCAATGAACGGGTTGCCCTCGACGTAAGCACAAAAGCGACTCAGACCTGATTCAGTCTCGACCATGGCCTAAGTCAGCGCCGAATCCGGCGAGCTACGAAGACTTCGCTCGGGCCGGGTCCTTGCAATCGTGGCTTGGGGGAAAAACGACGCAAAATTTTTCCAGACGTAGTGACTGATCTCTCCGCCATCATCGAAATTTTTCGTGGTGTATTGCTGATAAATTCCGCGCACCGTCTCAAGGCTGGCCTGAGACATCGCAGGCGTGCTCAGCGTGAAACAAAAGGCCAGCGCAACGAACACCTCGAGACAGGCACGTCGATTTAACCGGCTTACTACGCTGTCTCCGTAACACATCGATCAGGATCAGATTCATTCAGCACCTGAGTCATGTGCCCCGTGTGGATGTAATCTGCAAGCAGTTTACCCGCCATCGGGCCGCGTCCGAATCCGGAAGAAGAAAGTCCACTGACAATAAAGAGCCTGTCCCGAAGTGAAATTTTTCCAATCAGGGGAGAGCCATCGAGCGAGAAAGGCATCAGGCCTGACCAGATTCTTGATATTGGCAGCCCGGACAACAGAGGAAGAACCTCGGTTGCATGCGCTTTGTTCACGTCAATGCCGGCCTGTTCAGGATGTCGGATATAGCCAAGGCTTTCCCGGTCTCCACCGAAGATGACCTCACCATTCTTGCGCTGTCTGCCATAAAGGTGCCGAGTCAGCCGCTGGGCATTTTTGTGTGTGAGGTTAGGCGGGTGTGAAGCGTCTGCCCCGTTGTTTTTGCTCCAGACGAAACTGGATTCCGCCGAGCCGATAGTACTGAACACTCGGGGAGGTTGTGGCGCGGTTGCCCACATCTGACCGCGTATCGGGATAATCGGAATATGGAGCCCTAGCATGTTTCCGACGGGCCCGCACCAGGCACCGGTGGCCAGCACGAGGATCTGGCAGCGGTATTCTCCGGTTGCCGTATTGACCGCATAACCTTCGCGACTCAGCGGCGTAATGCTGACAACGTTTTCACCGGTGCGAATCTGCGCGCCTGCCGCGGCAGCTGCCTGCGCGAAAGCGTGAGTCGACTTCACCGGATCAGCCTGTCCGCGCTCCGGNGCGNAGACATANCCGAGCAGATCACCATTGGCCTGAGGCTCTATCGCGCGAGCCTCTCTGGGCGTCAGTAGCTCCACCTGATACCCCTCGGATCGTAAGCGGATCACTCGATCCTGATGGAACTCAAATTGCTCTTCAGTGTGAATGGCCGTTAGCGTGCCGGATTTTCTGAACTCCATGTCATAGCCAAGATCGATCTGCAGNCGCTTGAAGATCTCGACTCCCCCGGCAGTAAGATAGGANAGCAGGTTCGGATTNCTNCCCCACCCATTNCCCCCTAACCCCCCCATATTCTGACCGGAAGCCTCAGAAGCAATCTCGTCACGCTCAAGCAGCACGACATCTCGGCCCTGCTCAGCCAGGTGAAACGCCGTTGATGCGCCTGCGATACCCCCGCCAATAATCACCACGTCAGTCTCGAACTCGGACGCCTGCGACCAGGCTGTCGCCGGAAGCGTGCTTGCTGCTGCCAGGGAACCCAATCCTTTGAGCAGTCGGCGGCGGTGAATCCCGTGTTTTCGATGCTGTGACATAGCAACCCTCAATGGGAAAAATTCTTATTAGTGTAGAAGGTACGAAAGTCTCCGCCGGATTCCAAGTGTCCTGAATCAAACCGCTGATGCTAAAACTACTGGACAGAACCACGCTTTGGCATCAGCCGCTCAAGTTCGTTCAGCAACGCATCACGCTCGTTCTCGGGCTGATTGGTGAGAATGACGAACGGATAAAAGCCATCGGCGGCGTTCAAATATCCGGCATAGTTGTAGACGCCTGTCAGTGTGCCACTCTTTACCAGCGCACTGCCGAAGACAGGCAGCAGATCAGCATAAGGAAGGAACTGCTCCAGCACACGTATAAAGCCTGAAGCCGTCGTGCGCTGATGCCGGCCGAGACCCGAGCCTTCTGTCATTAGCAGGAGGTCCGGACTGTCACCAAAGTCGGGGCCATAGAGTTCAGCAAGCGTTGTCTGCAAGGCTTCCTGCGAAGTCTCCGTGGTAGCTGGATACCCGCTGGCCTGAGCTCCAAGGGCCAGGAATAACTGATTGGCGATAAAGTTATTCGAGTAGCGCAACATCCCGACAAGTATGTCGCGAAGCGCTCGGGAGTTAAGGTGACGGTACACCAGCTGCCAATCGCCTGTTAATTGCTCTCGGTAAAAGTGTTCGTCGGCAAGCGCGATGCCCGCGTCTGTCAGAAAATAGGCAAACAGTTGCTGAACCTGTGCCAGACCCAGTTCAGGATTACTGCCCAGATTCACCCGCTGGGGCTGACCGGGCGCAAGGCTTCTGCCCAGCGATCTGGCCACTTCAGTCAGTGGTGTCTGTGGTTCTGCGCTGATGATCTGATGTTCGGTATTCCAGGCCAGATTGACGGTGTTGAAATTGACAGCCAGCGCACTGTTGCGAGCGGCGTAGGGGTCATCGGCGCCTGCCTCAAGCGGCAGATCAAGCTTTGTAGCGAAAGCCGAATCATCTACCACCAGACGTCGAATTCGCTTCAGTCCCTGTTGCGAGAGCCGCTTCGCAATCAGCGCGATCTCCTCTGACACCAGAAAAGGATCGCCCAAGCCCCTGACCAGCAGATCGCCACGTGCATTCTGGTAGAAATGCGTCTCGAAGCGATAGTCCTCTCCCAGGGCAGTCANCGCAGCCTGAGCCAGGGGTATTTTCAAAAGTGAGGCCGGAACAAGTGGCATATCAGCGTTCAGACTGAAAACTATCTCTCCGGCGGGAGATTGGAGCAGGACCGATCCGTTTCCGGCAAGATCGGCAAGTGCTTGTTGAGCAGAAGCGTTTAGTGGCAATGTGAGGAAGAACGCCGCCGTCACACTCAGGCGCCTAGTCCACCGCCTGAATCTGACAGATAGTTGATCTCTGGGACTTCTTACTTTCAGAGTCAGGGCTCCCGGGGCCGTCGCGCATTAATAAATGATTTACCATCAAATTGCTCGCCCACCGCCTGCGGCACAGCAATCTCCAGATGGGTGAGTATTGACGGAAGAATATCCACAATTCCCGGCAGGTTGCTGAAATGCTCGTTGAGCGCGGTGCTGTTGGTGGCTATCCAGATAGTGCGCTCGCGATCTGTCTGACCACCGTGACTCTTACCGGTCAGCGCATCCCGCCCGTGATCGGTCGTAATTACCACTAACCAGTCCTCATCCTCTGCCTGCTGTCGAGCCTGCACCGAGCGCCAGATGCGACCGACATTGGCGTCCATCAGCATAATCGCTGCCGCCATCTCGTCTCCGTCACCGTACAGATGGCCAATGTCGTCCGTAAATTCGAGATAAACCCAGGACAAATCAGGCCCGTGCTGGGCGAGATAGCGCGCGGCCTCACGGCTGACCAGATCGTCGATTTGTTTGATGTACTCTCTGGCTTCATCATGGGGAAACCGTTGCTCTTCATTTNCAANACCGTCGAANTAGTAATCCAGCTTATCGCCTCCAGCCTCCGGCCGGCCGTGTCCGAGCAATNTGGTNCGGTTATCCTCCCAGGTAGAGAAAAGCGCGGTGTTCAGGTCAGGGTTGTGCTGTTTCACCAGACGGAAAATGTCCCAGTACCGGTAATCGGGGCTACGGATCTGATTGCTGTAGCCCCGGTGTTTGTTTGCCCACGTCCCGGTCAGCANACTGTTGTAANCCACTGCTGNCACGGTGGNACTTTCGCTAGCTCCCCCTCCCTGACCTCCGACATAAGCGCGCGCATAGCCACCGTCCTTGGCGATCTCATCAAAAAAAGGCGTGGAAACGGACTCCACCAGATCCGCCGGGATGCCATCTAACAGGATGAANACGGCCTTGGGTGTCNCCGCATGAACTGACGAACCGGCAAACAGCAGCAAAGCACCCGTCAGATGGACGGCCCGCTGTGTTGAGCGAATGAACCGGCGAGAAATACNTGTCTTGCGCATGGTTNNAGTGTAACAGCCCTCTTCCTTGTTCGGAGCGTTTTCCGCACAGAATTCCATACCACCGNGTCTTGACGGGNCAGTCGACCCGTCCGAGATTACNGACAGCAGTTCAGGTTTCAGAATGTTTTTTACTGCGCTTCGTTTTATCATGTCTGCTCTTGCNTAATACAAGCCACTCAGACTCTCGCTCATTTTTTGGAGAAGGCCATGCCAGTCATTCAGCGATGTTCATCGGCGTCANGNNTNAGCCGGCTCCTAGCTGCACTTTTCATCCTGCTCGGTTCNCTGCCCGCCGGCGCTCAGACTGCCGACTCCGCTGATAGGGAGGCTGGCGAGGCTCATTACCGTCTTGCCTGCGCTGAGTGTCACGAAGGCGCTCTGTTGGAAGCGCCACAGCGGTCCGCGCTGGCGCTTTTCCCTCCAGAGCGAATCGTGCAATCTCTGGAATCAGGCATTATGGCAACCGCCGGCATGGCGCTGACTCGCGAAGATAAACGCCAGGTCGCCTTTTTCCTGACGGGTCAACAGGCCAAGCGCGAATCCACCTCCCTGAGTACCTTCAGCTGTCATCCCACACGCACTGCCGACATGCCGTTGTCTCGTCCGGTCAGTTGGAACGGTTGGGGTCGAGAAGCCGGTAACTCGCGACATCAGCCAGAAGCCGGCGGACTGAACCGGGATAATGTTGATAAGCTGTCGCTGAAGTGGGCCTTCGCATTCCCTGGAGCCACGCGCTCGAGAGCACAGCCGGTGGTCACATCCGAAGTTGTTTTNACAGGNAGCCAGGACGGGACCGTCTACGCGCTGGACCGCAACAACGGATGTCCCATCTGGACCTACAGTGCCGAAGGAGAAGTCAGGGGGTCTTTATATGTCGACGCCGACGAGCAGGGCGNTCCCGAAACAGTTCTGTTCGGTGACTTTACAGCCCACGCCTACGCGCTGCATGCTCAGACCGGTGAACTACTGTGGAAAACGCCGGTTCATGACCACGAAGCCGCTATTGTGACCGGCTCAGTCATCGCGCATGACGGGACCGTGGTGGTACCGGTTTCCTCACTGGAGGTGATCCTCGCTTCACGTACCGACTATGAGTGCTGCACATTCCGNGGAGCGCTGGTCGCACTGNATATCGAAACCGGCGAAGAGCGCTGGCGTACCTACACGACCGACCTGCCCCGGCCNACTATTCTCAGTACGGCCGNAACNCAGCAGTATGGACCGTCAGGGGCGCCTATCTGGTCCAGCCCGACCATCGATGCATCGCGTAATCTTGTCTATGCCGGCACGGGNGAAAACTATTCCTCACCTGCCAATGGCCTGAGCGATGCGGTGCTGGCAGTCAGTATTAAGTCAGGAGAATTGATATGGTCAGCACAATTAACTCGAGACGATGCCTGGAACGGTGCCTGTTCCCGGCGCGCGCCGAATTGCCCGGAAGAGNACGGNCCAGACTATGACATCGGAGCCGCTCCAATTCTGACCAGAGACGAGCATGGCAGGGAAGTCCTGCTGGTGGGCCAGAAATCCGGCATGGTCTACGCCCTTGATCCTGCCGATGACGGCAAGTTGTTGTGGGAACAGCGGGCCGGCAGCGGCGGCACCATGGGCGGTATTCATTACGGTATGAGCGCAAGCCCNTCAGCCCTTTTTGTCGGTGTTTCCGACCTGCCGACCAACAATCCCTATAACGTGGGCCCGGGTCATCCCGGCATCCATGCTCTCAGCCTCAGCACCGGTGAAATTCTGTGGCGCAAGGATCTCAGCGATCAGTGTGAAGAAAGCCGTTTTCTCTGCTGGCACGGTATCTCTGCTGCGGTGAGCAGCGCGGAGGATCTAGTTTTTGCCGGCGGTTTAGACGGTATCCTGCGCGCATTCGATCCGGAAAGCGGCGATATTCTGTGGCAAACCGCCACACTACAGTCCTTCGGCATGCCCAATGGCGTTGAAGCGCGCGGCGGTGCCATTGAAGCCGATGGGCCGGTACTTGTTGGAGGCGAGGTCTTCATTACCTCAGGCTATGACAAGTGGAACGAGGCGCCGGGCAATGTTCTGCTGGTATATTCGGTGAATGGCCAGTAACACCATACCTGAGCGTTGCCCGTCGCGCTGGCGGGGCATCAACATCGCGCCTGAATTTGAGCTCTCCTGAGCTGATCGCGGCGCTTGATCGGCGCCTCCGAGTGAACCTGTCCGATGATCTCATTGAATAACATCAGCCTAATGCGCGGCAATCAGCTCCTAATCGCCGACAGCAGCCTGACACTGAGTGGCGGCCAGCGTATAGGCATAATCGGTCGCAACGGCGCCGGCAAAACTAGCCTGTTTAAAGCGCTTGAGGGAGACATTCCGCTGGAACAGGGCGCCATTGAACTGCCAAATGGGCTGCGGACTTCAACGATGTCTCAGGAGACGCCGGGCAGTCAGCGCAGCGCGCTGGAATTCGTCATTGATGCAGACATGGCCTACCGCACACTGGAACGGGCTCTGCAACAGGCCGAAGCGGATGACGATCACGCAGCAATAGCCCGGCTTCACAGCGAACTCGACAACATAGAGGGCTACAGCATTCGCAACCGGGCTGAGCAGTTGCTTTCAGGGCTCGGCTTCAGTACCGACTTATTCGATAAGCCGGTAAGCCGCTTTTCCGGCGGTTGGCGGGTAAGACTCAATCTCGCTGCTGCCCTGATGTGTCCATCTGATTTGCTCATGCTGGATGAA
>NZJB01000057.1 GCA_002691885.1 Gammaproteobacteria bacterium | reverse complement strand
AGATAGCTCAGACAAAGATTTCGCAGAGCTCGATTCGCGATAGAGCCGGAGTCAGCGCGGTATATTGTCGTTGCCGGCACTGCCTCAAATAGCTCAGCAAATTGGACGGAGAGCTCAGTAGCGAGGTATGTCAGGAGCGATTCGCGAGCCTTGTATATCGACTCAACGTCCGCCACTTCAGCCTGCTCTATNAACGCACCGAGCTGNGGNACACTGAGTAAATGCGCCAGCATGGCCCGNTCAAGGCTCTCATCAGCNAATGCCGANGACAGAATCGCCCGNTANGCGACNAGCAGCAGACNAGCNGATTNGGCGANTGGCTCANNCGATTNCAGCGAATCCAGAACCCGCATGGCGAGCGNCTGAGATGCATTCCANCGATTAAAGCCATCTTCATCATGTGAGATGAGCAGTGCTAAGGCTTCCTGAGAATAGTCATAATTCAAGCGTACAGGCGCTGAAAACCCCCTCAACAACGAGGGAATCGGTTCTTGCTCTATTCCCGTAAAAATGAACTCCTGATCAGAGCTAGTTATGTGTAACACTTCGTCAGTCTTGTCACCGGCAAGGCCTGAGCCTAACAGCAGGAGAGGTTTGCCATGTTGATCAAGCAAACCTATTCGTANCGGAATATGAAAATCTTGCTTCTCAAGCTGACCAGGTGTTGACGGGCAGCATTGCTTAACTCGCAGAGTAAATGTCTTATCAGCCTGAGAGTAGCTACCGATAACAGTTAACACCGGCGTTCCAGCCTGCGAATACCAGCGTCTGAATTGCTGCAAATCCACGCCTGAAGCCTCTTCCATCGCACGAACAAAATCTTCTGTCGTAACAGCCTGGCCGTCATGACGCGCAAAGTACAGATCACTGCCCCTGCGAAAGGCTTCTTGGCCAATGACCAGGCTGATCATACGAACAACTTCTGCTCCCTTTTCGTAGATAGTGACCGTATAGAAATTGGAAATTTCCATATAGGAGTCTGGCCTCACCGAATGGGCCATCGGCCCTGAATCCTCGGCAAACTGCACCGTTCTCAGAAACGAAACATCCTCTATGCGCTTTACGGTACGAGATCCCATATCTGCCGAAAACTCGGCGTCTCTGTAAACGGTAAACCCTTCTTTGAGACTCAATTGAAACCAGTCCCTGCAGGTCACACGGTTGCCGGACCAATTGTGGAAATATTCATGGGCTACCACAGCTTCTACACGTTGAAATGCCTGATCGGATTGAGTGAGAGGATTGGCCAGCACACAGGAGGTATTGAATATATTCAGGCCCTTATTCTCCATGGCCCCCATGTTGAAGTCGTCAACGGCAACAATCATAAAGATGTCTAAATCATATTCACGACCATANACCTCCTCGTCCCATCGCATAGCCCGCTTCAGCGAAGCCATAGCANAATCAATTTTGTCCAGATCTTTTTGCTCAACGTAAATCTGCAGAGTAACCTCACGACCACTTNAGGTTGTAAATTTNTCGCTCTTATATTCCAGTGCNCCAGCAACCAGCGCAAACAGATAGCTCGGTTTTTTGAACGGGTCTTCCCATCTCACCCAATGACGCGAGGGATCCTCCTCAATCACACCGCGGGCGACACAGTTCCCATTCGACAACAGCGTATGGTACCACTCTGCGTCAGCAACAACCGTTGTAGTGAAACGACTCATGACATCTGGTCGGTCAAGGTAAAATGTGATCCGCCTGAACCCTTCCGCTTCGCATTGGGTACAGAACATTCGGCCGGATTTGTACAACCCTTCAAGCGCAGTGTTATTCTGCGGTTCAATACGGGTACGACAGAAGAGCGTAAAGGTCTCCGAATGATCCCCCAGGATTGCGTCTAAGCCTGAAATACTCAGATGCTCATCTGTCAAGGTGTACTGATCTTCAAACAGCTTCGTGTCGTTCAGTCGCAGCTCTTCCAGAACAAGATTTCTGCCGTGCAGGATCAACTCTTGTGCGTCAGGCGATCTGTGCATGTCAAGGGTGGATTCAACGACTGCAAACTCTTCAAAAAGGTCGAAATGCAGAACTGTTGTGTCAATGCCAAATTCCGGTGCCTGATAATCTTTCAGATGAATTGTTTTAGCGTCCGCGTGTCTCATGCTTTTCCTTGNTTGAATTCGTCGATCTGGTGTATAANCCAAGCCTCAAGCCTGAAGCTCCACCTCATAACCTGAAAATCGACGCAGGTTTATNACGCCGGAGTCAAAAATCAGATATTGTCCTTTTATCCCTTTGAGGGTTCCGAATACCACCGGCTCTTTGTCAAAATTCAGTGAAGTGATCTTCTCCGGATAAGTCTTGACCGGATAGTCAATACTGACCGGGTCAATACCTTTCAGAATACTGATGGCAAAAAACCCGAATCTTGCCGCAAGCTCTCTAATGTTTTCCTCGCAGAGATTCAACAACCTTTCTCGCTCACCGGCCATGTCAAGCTCGTTCGGTTTGCCTTTCAGCATGTCGCGCCAATTGGTCTTATCCGCCACATGTTGCTTGAACGCCATTTCAAGCGTTCCCGACTGAAGTCTGCTTCGCACTCTCATAATGGCAAGCGCCTGAGTTGCGCCCTGATCGATCCAGCGAGTCGGAACCTGAGTCGCTCTGGTTATCCCAACCTTCAAGCCCGATGAATTTGCAAGATAAACNATATGATCCTGCATACAGTACTTTTCACCCCAGGCAGGCTCGCGGCAGGNACCCTGCTGTAAATGGCAGCGCTCCGGGTTGATGATGCANGAGTCGCACTGAGCCAGTTTTTGAAAGCAAGGGTAGCAATACCCCTGATTGAAGCTTTTGTTGGTTTTTCGGTTGCAGTGGACACAGTAAATGGAACCGCTGAAAATAAGCTTCAGCTGCTTATCGATTAATGGGTTTAGTGCAATTTCATTATCACCGAGCCGGGCACCATACNCGACAGGCCGATCAAGCCGGCTGCGCATTTTTCGAACAATACCGCTGGCAATGACGTTCAATGTTTATTCTCCTGCGAGGCCTNTATGAGCCTTATAGTTTGCGAACCGAAACTTTCGGTCTGGCAATCTGTCTGCAATGAAGTTCCGGTGCGTTCATGGCTCTCCAGATGATGAGCTTCATATAGGATAAGCAGTTGCATGCACTGCCCGAGCAGCTCTTTACTCATTCGCTCCTGTTCATTGAAACGACCAAGGGCGACTACCTCTTTAAGTCTTTCATAGATTTCGGAAGACATTCTGCCAACGAGTTCATTGATCGTATCCGGCGGAGTATCCAAATAATCAAATAAAGCCTGCTCAAGCGTCACGACCTTTCTCCCTGCCAGCAATTGGCCTGCCCAGCAGATCCACTCTTCGGACAAAGCGGTAGTAAACCGCAAAAGTGACACCCAGCATCAACCCCGAAAACAAGCCACCTACGTGAGCGGCCGTAGCGATTGAAGAAGATGCAAAAGTCTCCATAAGAATGAGCCCCGCGACAAAAGCAATGAACATTTTAGTCGAGATCAAGAGGCCAGAGTTTGGCAGCCCTTTGGAGAGGACCCAAACAAAACCCACTAGACCATAAATCACTCCCGACATACCTCCGAAATTGTTGTAACCCAACTGCCAGTATTGAGCAGTGTTCCCCACAAATGCAGTGACAGTGACCAGNAAAGCAAACTCCCACCAGGAGATCATNTTTTCCAGCTGCTGGCCNAANTACCAGAGCCACAGCANATTGAAGACCAGATGAAGCTCGCCAAAATGCAGCAGCATCGGCGTCAGTGTTCTCAGCNCGAGACTCAGNTTATCAATCTCTGCCAGAAGCCCNAACAGGCTGACGCTCGGAAGCAGCGGATAAAAAAGATAGCGCACGCTGCCCGTATTGCTGCCCATACCGCTGAGCAACGCGACCCCGATACAGGCGGTCATCAGCATCCAGGTCAGCGGGCANCGTCNGAACGCANANNAGGTCAGGCGACTGATTCGCAGCNANGGATCCNGTCCTGCAACCGATNCCGCCAAGCCGTCAGCAGGAGACGCGNCCANCTNAGTGTGGCCAAGCGCCGACTTAAGCCAGTGCGCCAGNTGTTGCTTNACCGCTTGTACGTCGCGCTCTGANTAGACCCAAATGGTTTGCCGNCCAGATTCCTCAACAACACGGTGAACGATTCCAGNTGCAGTCAACCGCTGGCTGAACTGCGATAGATTGAGCGCAAGGTCTACACTGACTGCTCTAATCATCTGAGTTAGCCAGTCTGCTGCCCCAACCCAGTTTGCTCCGACAAGCCTGATAAAAAGTATGNTTCAGGGGATGAATTAAACGCAAAGGAGATTGCTTTTTCGTGATAACAATCTCTTCATTAGCTCGTGCGGTATGACACACCTCGCCGTCACAACTCACCAGGGGGCAGTGTGACGTGCGCTTTGCTACTACCAGCCTAATTTCACTCTCGCCATCGACCACNACGGGGCGCGAACTGAGCGANTGGGGGTACATTGGCACCAGGACAATAGCGTTTAGGTCAGGATGCATGATCGGCCCGCCCGCCGACAGNGCATAAGCAGTTGAGCCGGTGGGTGTCGCAGCAATCAGGCCATCGGATTCCTGCGAATACACAAAACGGCCATCGACAAACAGTTCAAATTCGATCATCTGAGCGGCCTGTCCGGGATGCAGAACCACATCATTCAAGGCGGACCCGAGCGCATGCCTCTGGCCGTTTCTGAGGTAGGCAACATCAAGCAGAAAGCGCTTCTCAACCGTATAGTCACCGGCCAGAACCGCGGATAACTGCTCCTCCAGTTCATCAGGGAGCACATCGGTTAAAAACCCCAGCTTGCCACGGTTAATGCCTATCACTGGGACGTCATCCGGTACGACAAACTTGGCCATCTTTAACATACTACCATCGCCACCAACGACTATAAGTAAGTCACAATCCAGCGACAGCGTCTCCTTCTCAGCAATTTCACAGTCACGAGCAACCGCTAGCTCAGCTGTAGTGGCATCCATAATAACGGTCACGCCGAAACTGGAAAGGAAACTAAGCAGCCGCGTGCAGGTGTCTGCCACACCCTTGTGATCTGGCCTCCCGACGATAGCAATCTTGTTAAATTCGCTCATAGCTGGTACTACGTCTACCGTGTACCCCTCGATTATAGCACGTTCAGTGGTCGATCAGACCGTGGCCTCCTTGCTTGAGATTCGTCTGTGATATATAGAACTCACCACGGACAAAGAAATGGGTAGTAAGAGCTAGCTATTAAGGATTGCTATCAGGAAAAATCCCACCGGAATGAATCAGGATTACTTCTGCGCCCTCTTGAAGCTGCCCTGACTGCAGCTCGCGATTCAGCCACCAGAAAAGTTTGCCGGAATATACCGGCTCGAGAGGAATATCGTGGAAGCCTGAATACTGCGCAACAAACTCGCTGAGTTCTGGGCTGGTCTTTGCGTACCCACCAAAATGGCAGTCATCAATCGTCCTCCACAAAATGCGGCAAGACTCCCCATCTTCGTGTAGCCAGGAGGACACCGCCCTCTCAATCACACCCGGTGCATTGATGACCGAAATTCCGACTACTTCTATATTCAAAGCGCAACGCTTAGTTAGCCCCCTGATCAGGCCGGCCATGGTTGAACCCGTCCCACAGGCCAAAGCGACTAGGCGTTTTTCAGCTGAGCTTTCCCACGTTAAAAAATCCGAGATCTCTTCACAGCCCCTCACGCCGAGTGTATTGCTCCCCCCCTCCGGGATGCAGTAGAAATCNCCATATNTAGCACGCAACCTGGNCAGAATCTGCTNGGATGCCTTATGCCAGTAATCAGCTCGNGACATTGCATGTAGGTGCATNCCACAACTTACCGCGAAGCTCAGCCTTGGGTTTAAAGGTTCGTTTAACTCGCCGCGGACTACCCCAATNGTCTCAATGCCCANGCGTCGNCCTATAGCCGCGACAGCCACCAGATGATTTGAGTATGCACCCCCGAACGTCAGCAGTCGCGCGTGACCTTCAGCTTGCATTTGTAAGAGATTGTGTTTGAGCTTATATCCTTTGTTCCCAGTCACGTAGGGATCAAGCTCATCGAGTCGTAGCACAGAAACAGCAGCCGCGTCAGGCAAGTATTGGAGACGCTGAAGACGGGGTTTCAAATCATGCACACGAGGGAAACACCTAGCGGGAAGTTCTGTAATNAATGGCGGACCGGATGGGACTCTAAACTCNCCTTCGGTTTCGACCAGTGTTTATGCTTATCGATAAGTCGTTATTTATTTTCAGCTTATTTCCTAATCTTACGCAGAGAAACTGGCTAAATGCGCATAGAATACAGCAAGTGGACTTCACTATTTTGTTGCTATCATACCGCCAAGTAATCCGCTTGCACCCGACAATGGTAGANTAGAGCGACTAAGCAAATTCCATCTTTACTCTTCAACAAATCGCTCCTTTTCTTGACATTTAATTCGGAGCCAAACGTTCTAACCGCCGAACATTGTCTGGCCTCCCACTACTGTCCGAACTATTTCAATGTTCTTAATCTGATCTGGGTCTACATCATGTGGTGCTTCTGCCAGGATAACGAAGTCAGCCAACTTCCCGGGAGTAATGCTACCCTTAATATTTTCTTCAAAAGACGCGTATGCGCCATTTATAGTACAAATCTTCAATGCTTCATCCACGGTAACCCTCTGATTNGCTCCCCANACTCTNCCCATCCAATCTTTCCTAGTAACCATGCTTTGGATACCCATCAANGGTTCATATGGGCCCGGGGTATAATCAGATGCAGGGGCAACCGGAATGCCGTAATCAAGAAAGGATTTATGAGCAAACATCCACTTCATTTTTTCCTCTCCATAATACACCCACTTGTTGCCATGGTANTGAACGTAGGTGTAGAACGGAGTTGGAATNGAGCCAGTAGCTTTTATGCGACGGAGAAGNTCCGGATTNACNAATGAGCAGTGTTCNAGCCGNTGCCTTGGATCAGGNCGAGGCCAGAGGGCTTGCACCCTCTCATAAGCGTTTAATACCATGTCAATCGCTACATCCCCGTTCGCATGAATGCCTATCTGGAAATCGTTTCGATGAGCATTTTCAACAGCTTCATGGATTTCCTGCTGGTCCATCGTTAAAATCCCGTAATCGTTGGGCCTTCCCTCAAAAGGCGTGCTCATCGCCATGGTTCGCTCTGACGCAGAACCATCAGCGCCGAATTTAACAGCACCAATTCGGAATACTTCGTCGCCAAAACCCGTTCTGACACCTGAGTTGACTAAATCGAAAAATAGNTGCCCGCGAGGGAACAAATACATCCTAAACCTTAGCCCACCTTCTGCTCTAGCATCTTGATACGCAATCATATCCTGCCTATTCCCACCTGTTTGATGCACAGACGTTAGACCCGATGCAGTCATGAGTTCGGAAATCAGCTTGATGCCATTAGCTCGCTCCTGACGGCTTGAGTCGCTTGGGATCAAATCACGGAACACATCTCGAGCTTTTTCTGCTACAAGACCAGTCAGAACTCCATTCTCATCGCGATAGAAGCGACCGTCAGGTGGGTCGGGAGTTTCAGCATTCACTCCTGCCAGCCCCAAGGCCATGCTGTTGTAAACTCCCGTATGACCACCACGGTGCCTCACCTCAACTGGATTTTCTGGAGCAGCTTCATCCAAGTCGAAACGATTGATCGGTCGACCCTCGTCAAGCTTTGTATCATCGTACTTGAATGCGCGAACCCATTGGCCTCGAGGAGTATTTCTTGCGCGCTCTGCGATGGCTTCTTTTATTTCAACGACCGAACGCCGATCAGCATTTACCTGTACTAACTCGTTCACGCCGGCGCCAGAAGGGTGTGAGTGAGCATCGATAAATCCGGGTACTATGAACATACCCTCAGCGTCAATAATTTCAGTCCCACGTGACGCGAGCCCCTTGATATAGGCTGTTGAGCCCACAGCGATAAAACGATCATTTTTGACTGCGAACGCTTCTGCACTGGGCTGACTGGAATCACTGGTAAAGATTCTTCCGTTCAGGATGACATAGTCTGGAGACGCATCGGAAGGAGTTAGCACGGATTGAGCGAGGCTTGCCTCCGTGGCCAATCCCAGGCCGGCAGCGGCTAGTGCTGAGCTTGAGCCAATGAATTTGCGTCTGGAAAATTTAGTCATTTAGCCCTCTAATTCTCAATATGGTTACTGATGGGTTATACCAGATCGGCTTTTACAGATTTTCACTGGTCTACCTTGACCGACATGGTAGTTCGATCGCAGATTGATCGTTAATTCTGCCGCTTTTTGGCACTGATAAGCAATTATTTCCGTGTTATTTTTATTTGATAACTAGGATAGTCCCGAAGCAGCACGACCGTAATCAATAAAATCACCGCCGCTGTTTCGGTTCATGATCAAAGTAATGTTTTGATTACGGAAGCATGCTGAAAAGCTCTACGATGAGTTGTATGGCTATTGGGATGATGAGGACATTGGTTATTACTTAGTGTACAAGACCCCATACAGGATCCCCTACACTCTAAGACACACCCGTGCTGCCGATCTTATCTCACAAGGACAAGCCGACAAGGGACCAAGAGAACTGGGACACACTCGCGCAATGTTCGAATCTAATTACGCTGAGATTTCAGAAGAGTACAAAAATATAGATGAAGACTATTCGTTTTTGGAGTCTAGAGCCTAGAAACCGAATGCATACTATTTGCACACTAAAAACTGTGAATTCTTACAGCATAAGGAATAAATCTGGATCAAATCAGTATCTTAGAAGCACGGAGTTGGCGGGCCTGACAGGACTCGAAGACTCTCCTCCGGTTTCGACCAGTGTTTATGCGTATCCATAAGTCGTTATTTCTCAGAAACTTTTTTCTTAACCATACTTAAAGACACTGGAACAATACGCATCGAATACAGCAAGTGGACCCTAAATGGACCCTATTATCTTGGCGCCATCATACCGCCCAAAAGTCCGCTGACATTTTCTGAAGGTACATTCGATTGATTCAAGAAAAACCATCTCTGCAATCCGGCGGAACGTCAGTCTCTACGTAAAATCCTAGGCTGAAATCGTAAACACGACTAAGTGTACCCGTGCAAATCGTAAGCTCGGTAGTCTCGCGAATGTTTGATTAATTCTCCTTTGTATTCTGAAGAGTGAAAACTATTGAATTTGAATGATATTCATTTATGTGGCTTACAATCCTTGG
>NZJB01000056.1 GCA_002691885.1 Gammaproteobacteria bacterium | reverse complement strand
CACCGCCATGATGCTTTCAGATCTTGGCGCCGAAGTCATTCGGGTAGACCGACTCAGCCACAAAGGCATTGGCCACCGAGCCAATGTGCTTAATCGGGGCAGAAAGTCTATCGCCGTAGACCTAAAGAACCCCCGCGGGGTTGAAACGACTTTGCGCCTTATAGAGCAGGCTGATGTGGTGCTGGAAGGCTTTCGCCCTAGTGTAATGGAACGCCTCGGACTTGGACCAGAGAGGTGCCTATCAGCGAACCCGCGCCTGATATTCGGCCGCATGACGGGATGGGGGCAGACAGGCCCACTGTCACAGGCCGCAGGACATGACATCAATTACATTTCTATCGCGGGCGCCCTTGGCTCCATGGGCTATGCGGATCGCCCCCCGGCGCCTCCACTCAACCTCGTCGGCGACTTTGGTGGTGGCGCGATGTATCTGCTGACCGGCATTCTTGCCGCTCTGGTGGAACGAGCCACGTCGGGGCGGGGGCAAATCATAGATGCAGCCATGTCAGATGGCACCGCCAGCCTGCTCAGTCCCTTCTTCGGCTTGATGGCTATGAACATGTGGACAACTAACCGATTCAGCAACAGACTGGATGGGGGCGCATTTTACTATGGCAGCTACGAATGCAGCGACGGCAAATATGTCTCAGTCGGCTCACTGGAGCCCCAGTTCTATGCCTTACTTCTGGAGAAAGCAGAAATCACCGACCCTGAATTTCGAGAGCAGCTTGATGAGGCCGCTTGGCCTGCCAAACGCGAGAAACTGATACAGATATTCAAAACCAAGACCAGACAGCAATGGTGCGACATCATGGAAGGAACCGATGTGTGTTTTGCACCAGTTCTAGACCTTAAAGAAGCGCCAAATCACCCACATAATATTGACAGGAAAACCTTTGTTGAGCTCGATGGGGTTGTCCAGCCTGCTCCGGCACCGCGATTCAGCCGAACCCAAGGTAAAATTCAGGGGCCAGCAGCAATAGCCGGGGAGCACACCCGAGAAGTGTTGAGTGCCTGGAACTTTACGGACCAGGAAATTGGTAAGTTACAAGCAGCCGGAGCGATATAAGTTGCGCGACTAACCGGAGATCAATGATGCCTTTTGAAACCATTCGCTACGAAATTGTCGATCGAATTCTGACCATTACCCTGAATCGGCCGGAACAGCTCAATGCGTTCACCCTGACAATGGCCGAAGAGCTGATCGCAGCCTTCAAACAGGCCAGCGAAGATGACTCAGTTGATGCGGTCGTAGTAACAGGAGCGGGTAAAGCCTTCTGTGCTGGCATGGATTTGTCCAGCTCAGACAATGTTTTTGGTTTGAACGAAGCACTGAACCCCGATCTAGAAGACATGCGCTCGCGTCTGTCAGACCCCGAAATTGAGGCTGGCGTCAGAGATACCGGCGGCCAGCTGACCCTGGCAATTTTTGAGTGCAAGAAACCGGTCATTGCGGCAGTCAACGGGGCAGCGGTCGGTATTGGGGCCACCATGCTTTGCGCCATGGATATACGATTGGTTGCCGACACAGCCCGTGTGGGCTTCGTTTTCAATAAGATCGGCATCACGCCAGAAGCCTGCTCATCCTGGTTCCTGCCACGTATCGTCAACATGGGAACCGCGCTGGAGTGGATTTACAGCGGAGATCTGATTAAAGCAGACGAACTGACTCGAAAGGGTTTCGCCAACCAACAGCTTGATGGGGAATCACTGCTGGATAGAGCCTATGAAATTGCTGCCCGAATCAGTAGCCACAGCCAGGTTGCCGTAGCCTTGACTCGGCAGATGCTTTACCGCAATGCTGCCCTGCCACACCCGATCGGCGCCCATGAAGTGGATTCGCTGGCAATTTTTTATGCCAGCCAAACCAGCGGCAAAGAAGGCGTGAACGCCTTTCTGGAGAAGCGAAAGGCAAACTTTGATGACCATGCTTCTACCGACATGCCGCCTTTTTACCCCTGGTGGTGAGCACGCTCAACCGACTGCATCGACCAGCAACGCTTGGTACTTCTCCGCCAGCTGCCCGTGGCTGGATCTGCAGATCGGGTGTATTTCCTGAAATTGTGGGTATAATGAGACTCACTCTTATGAGACATCTTAATGATTGTAGTCCAATCGATCTTCCATCTCGCATCCGACTCAAAGCAAGATGCCCTCAAACAGATGCTTAACATGGTGCGACTGTGTCGGCTTGAGCATGGCTGCATCAGCTATGAGTATTTTGCAGGAATTTCTAACCCCGATCAGGTTATCCTGATTCAGGAGTGGGAGAATGCGGACTGTCTGCAGCAGCACTACCAGACAGATCACATGGAGCACTTTCTCAGCAAGCTGGGAGAATATCTTGTGAGCCCGGTGGAGACACGCAGCTACGTCTCTCAGGAGGAACCATCAGTCACTTCCGTATCGGCAGGAGACCTGCCCAAGCCCGAGCAGACCATCCATTAGTGAGTCATCAGCAGGCTATTCAGAAGCAGAGTCTCCCTGCACAACGGCCGACTGCTTACCTGTCTGCGAATTCCATCATAAGCACAAATGCGATTACGCACTGAACATTATGTCAGCGAGCTTTAGACACTGTCTTCATTAACCTCGGGCTCCTGACAAAATCCGCCAGCGTCATGACGCCGAAAATAGTCCTGTGCTGCGCTCTTCACTTTTGGTGACAGCACGAATGTTGAAAGCATGGTTGGAATGGCCATGGTTGCGTAGGCACCATCGAACAGGCTTATTACCGCATCCAGTGACGCCACCGCACCAACGGTGATGAGCGCCATGTAGATGCCCAGATAATACTTCTCAGAACGCGTGCCAAAAATAAATGCCATACATTTACTGCCGTAATAGGAGTAGGTCAGCACCGTGGTTGTGCCAAGAACAAACACCATGATCAACATCAGGTAGGATCCGAAGCCCGGAAAAGCCTGATCATAGGCCTGAGCCGTGAGTGTCACACCAATTGCATCCCCCTGCCAAACCCCGGTTACCAGAATCGCTAGAGCAGTACAGGTGCAGACGAGCAGTGTATCGATAATCGGGCCAACCATAGCCACCAGCCCTTCTCTGGTTGGCTCGTTGGTTTTGGCTGCGCCGTGTGCAAGGGATTCAGTACCAAGGCCAGCCTCATTAGAAAAAACACCCCGCTGCACCCCAATCAGAATCACAGCACCCAGCACCCCACCAGAAACTGCCTCACCGGAAAACGCGTCAACCACAATTAATGCCAGCATCGCAGGTAGTTCTGTGAGGTGAGACAGCAACAGATAGCCTGTTATCACGGCATAAAAGAGCACCATAAGCGGCACGAGACTGCCGGCCACGGCAGCCACCCGTTTGACTTTCCCAATCGCAACTGTAAAAAGCGAAACGGAGAGCACCAGGCCCATAATCAGATCAAAGGTGAAGTGATTTTCTGCAGAAGTAATACCCGCAGGAATCGCTAGGGCGTCGCGAGTAATCTGCACCAGCTGATTGACTTGAAAAACGGGCAAGGTGCCAAACATACCCGCAACTGCAAAAAGATAGGCCAGCGGCATCCAGTGTTTTCCGAGACCCTCCCGGATAACATACATCGGCCCACCTTGCAGGTTGCCTGCGTCGTCAGCGCCTCGATACATGATCGCCAGCGACGCGGTGTAGAACTTGGTGGAAATCCCTACCAGCGCGGTCNCCCACATCCAGAAAACTGCGCCCGGCCCACCCAGCGTGATCGCCACAGCAACCCCGGTAATATTGCCCACGCCGACCGTCCCTGCCAGGGCCGTTGCCAGTGCTCGATAATGGCTGATGTCCCCTTCCGCAGAGGCGCCCGCCTGATATCTACCTCTCAGCAAATCAAAACTGTGACCAAGATACTTGAAATGCCTTAATCTAGAATGAAAGGTGAAATAAAGACCGCCCCCTACAAGCAGGACCACCAGCGGAGGGCCCCACATGAAATCCGCAAACGCAGCAAGCCCCTGTTCTAGTTTAGACATTCGATACTCACGGTTCTCACAGTTGCCTCAACTCACTGCAGGGCAGCGCGCCAGACCGGATTCTGAAATATTGAAACGAGGCGGTTGCTGGGCTTCAAGCCATCGTGTTCGGTCCTAATTGATAGTGTCAGCGAATTGGAACTGCGGGGGAGGCTCAACCCCCTGCAAGTGTTCCACGAAATAATTCCAGCGCTTTTTCATGAAGTATCTGCTGTTGCCAAAGCCGTGCCGGGCTTCCGGCAGTAACAACAGGTCAAAGTCCTTTTCAGCCTCGATAAGAGCCTGCACAAGAAGCAGCGTATTGCTTGGTGGCACGTTATCGTCCAACAGGCCATGAGCCAGCAGGAGCTTGCCCTTAAGATTATCGGCGAGCAGCTGATTAGCCTGGCTGTCATAATTGGTGCGCAGCACTGGCTGCGCCTCTGTATCAGCCCCCCCCGTAATCGGTTCCGGATAGGTCTCAAGCAGCCCCTGCCATTTTTCTCCCCAGTCATCCTCATAATTGCGGTTGTCGTGATTGCCCGCACTGGACACTGCGACTTTATAGAAGTCCGGATAGCGCAGAATGGCTCCGGCAGCAGCGAATCCCCCGCCTGAATGCCCCCAGATCCCAACCCGATCTAGGTCCATCCACGGTCTGTCCGCAGCCAACTGACGAATCGTCCCCACCTGATCCGGCAGACCGTTATCTCCCATATTGCCATAGTAGGCATCATGAAAGGACTTGGAGCGGCCGGGAGTGCCCATGGCATCGACTTCCACCACAATAAACCCCAGTTCAGCGACAGCCTGCTTATCACGGCGTACCGGCTGAAAACCCCGGGAACCGACACTGCCCGACTGAGGCCCGGGATACAGATAATTCAAAATCGGGTAGACGCGATCCGAATCGAACTGACTGGGCCGATAGAGCAGTCCGTAAAGATCGGTTTGCTGATCCCGCGCTTTCACGACAAAAGACTCTGGGGCCTGCCAGCCGGTAGCTATCAGCGCGCTGGCATCAGCCCGCTCCAACTCAAGCGTCACGGCACCGGACCGATCCCGAATGACAGAAACCGGCGGAGTGGCCGGAGTTGAAAACGTGTCGACGAAATACTCAGCAGATTCAGACCAGTCGATTTGATGGTGCGCACGCTCCGGAGTCAGCAAAATCGGCTCACCGCCAGCCAGATCCAGACTGTATAAATAATGATAATAGGGATCGCCGCCCTCTCTGCCTGCCGCGGTGAAATAGAGTGTTCCCGATTCTGCATCCACTTGCTGAACTTCCAGAACCGGCCAGTTCCCTGAGGTAAGCTGACGCTTCAGCGCACCCGTATTGAGATCATGCAAATACAGATGGGCCCAGTTGTCCTGCTCGGAGTACCAGATGAATTCTTCCCGGTCGTGCAGCACGCGCCAATTCGGATCGCGGTAACCTGACTCATAATAGGTCGCGACGGTTTCATTATAAACGGTGCGCACATCACCGGTGTCCGGATCAGCGAGCCTCAGCGTGGCTGACTTGTGATCCCGGGAAGAAGAAATAAACGCTAGCATGTCGCTGTCAGCGCTCCATTTCACATCAAGAAAGACACCCCCGCGCCCGGCCACGTGATCTGCCGTTGAAGAGCGGTGCGGATCCGGAGGCATATTCAGGGTCACCCGACGGGGTTCGTCGCTGACATGAATCACCACCCTTTCAATCATGAAAATGTATTCGTCACCCGGCAACGGGTATTTCCATGCATCGAGTGTCGAATGGCCGACCTCGGTCGTCACCAGATACATTTCTCCGACCTTCCGCGAATCGTGACGGAACGTTGCAATTTTTTGTGAGTCAGGTGACCACAACAGCACCGGACCATCATCACGCAGCCAGCCGGCGTTGTTGGTGGCATACCCGTAATTTTCGGCGCCATCAAACGTCAGCTGGGTCACGGTATCGGTCAGGGTGTCTCGGAGCCACAAGTTTTGATCCCGGATAAAAGCCGCCATGCTTTTATCCGGAGACAGAAACTCATTGGGGGGCGCTTCCTGTAACTTTTGCAGAGAAAAACCCGCTGTTTCAAGTCGGTAGTCCTCACCTTCGTGAGTAAACCTGAGGGCATCAAGGTTTTCGCTGACTTTAAGATTCCGCAGATCAAGGTCGGCGCTGTCGGGAGTGTCGCCGGTGATGTCGCCAATTGCATTGGCGAGGTTGATCGGATCAAAAACCGTGGTTTTTCGCCCGGTCAGCGAATCAGCAATAAGAATCTCTGATCCGCCTGCCACAGATTTGCGATAAACCAGCCGATCGCCTGCCTGCCAGTACTGATACAGGATGCGGTCGGTCACCAGCGGATTTGCGTTTGGCGGAAGAAACTGTTCTGCGCGCTGATAATCCTCAAGCGTAGCGATCACAGGACTTGCCTCATTTCCCGTTGGCCCGGGCGAGCAAGCCACTGATAGCCCAACGGCCAACAGCATTGTCACAGAATTTATTAAACGATGCATAGCAGTCTCCGAGTCCGGTTTCCGTCATTTGGCTTCTGCTCGGAAAGCTCCGCCAGTTACAGCAAAGAGTCTAGAATCAGATTGGTAGAATCCACAATCCGCTCATCCCTTTCCCGCAGATCCGGCGTAAATTCACAGGCGAGCAGATGCTGCAACCCCAGTATATAGCGCGTTGCAATGGAACGGGTCTGTTCGGGGGAAAACTGCTGGGTTTTTTCAGTCACCATGCCGCGAGCGAACTCTTTAGAAAAGGATACCGGCTTTCCGTCGCGGGTCATCAGCATGTTGTTCTCATCCAGCCGCCAGAAACGGGACGAATCCATCGTATAAACTTCATCTGCGACCACGATCTGACCGACACTGTTGACTCCATGCTCTGTCTTGGTGTCCACCAGCACCATATTCCGACCCCTGAGGTATTCGGAGACCACACCGAATGCCATCATCGAAGAGTTTCTGATCTGGACGTACTCCTGTTCCGTGCACACCCCATTATTAACCAGCATCCCCACATCAACGGTTCTGTCTTCTTTGTCTTTCGTACTGGGGGTGTCCATTAAATACGGCAGCCTGCCGTTTACCTCCAGATCAGCCACGTTCAAGGCGTGGCCTGCAAAGGTCGTTACCTTACGACCTTCTTTCCTGGCGGCAAGCCAATATTGATACAGCGAGGTGGAGGTAGAGCTTTCTGCATTGTAGAGCCGCAACACATTTTCAAGCATGATCAGCTTCAGATTCTCCGCCGGAATCACAGTGGAGCTGGGCATCAGACCGGGGACTTCGAATTGGGAACTGCCCAGAATAGGCCTGACCAGATTCAGCATATGGGCATGATTGAACGCCAGAACCTGATCCTTGAAAGGAATAGCACCACGATTGACATCATGCGTTGAAATTCGGTTATTACGAAACATCAGGCGCAGGTGGTGTCCGTCCCTGGTTACCAGATCTTCTCCAATCACTGAATCAGACACCTTGCCTTCGAGCACGGTCGCATCCTTGAGTCGGGGCAGCTCGCCGTCGGCAATCAACTCGCGAATAGAACGTCCCGCACTGACCTGGTCGCCATGTTCGGCAACCAGCTCTTCAATTTGTCGCTTGTCTAACATGAATATCATCGGGCCCGACGTTCGGGCGTCACGAAAATTGGGGGCGCGGCGCTTCACAGCACACCGAAACGCTCGAAGAATAGAGTAAAGAAACAGGGACTACAAGAAACCGGTGGCGGTTGCCAACAGGTGACGTCTCGCTTAGTGTAGCCTGATGCGGTCCACTTCGCAGTCCACTTATCAGCACAATTGAACACCAGCGACCACAATGAGTCAGAACATAACAATCACAGAAATTACGGCGTCAGAAATGAAATTTACCGATCCGGAGTTCACCCTTGATGGCGATACGCGCGCCGCTGTCGATCCGACAGCCCTCGAGACCCTCTGGATCAACACAGGCAGCCTCTGCAATCTCACTTGCGAAAACTGTTACATCGAATCCAGCCCTACCAACGACCGGCTGTCCTACATCAGTCTGAGGGAAGTCTGCCAGTTGCTGGACGAAATTGAGTCAGAAAAAATGGGCACCCGGGAAATCGGCTTCACAGGCGGCGAACCTTTTCTGAATAAAGAGATGGTCCCCATGCTGGAAGCCTGTCTGGCCCGGGGTTTCAAAGTACTGGTATTGACGAACGGCATGAACACCCTGCTACGTGAGAAAGCCAAACTGGAGACTCTTCACCAGCGATTTACCGGAGCGCTAACTCTGCGAATTTCACTTGACCATTACACACCGGATATTCACGCTCTGGAGCGCGGCCATCGTTCCTGGAAACCTGCCATCGAGTCACTCAGGTGGCTGTCGAATGTAGGAATTCCTTTCGCGGTCGCGGGGCGGACCATGTGGGATGAGGATGAAGCCAGCATGAGAGCCGGATTTCGGCAACTTTTTGCCGAGGAGAGGATAAATCTGGATCCCGACTGTAGGGAACAGCTGGTGCTCTTCCCAGAGATGGATGAGTCTGCAGACGTACCCGAGATCACCACCGCTTGCTGGGGCATACTCGATCAGGACCCGGCGTCGATGATGTGTGCCAGCTCTCGCATGGTGGTTAAACACAAAGGCGATGATCATCTCTCAGTACAGGCCTGCACCCTGCTTCCATATGACCCGCGATTCAACCTCGGCACTACGCTGAAGGCATCCTGGCGGGCCGTTAAGCTCAACCACCCTCACTGTGCAAAATTCTGCGTGCTGGGCGGGGGCAGTTGCTCAGCCTGAATGTAGGGGCGAATCNCTGGCANAACTCACTCTTTATTCAGGTGNAAGCCCTTCTCATAAAGGCGGNTNAGGCGATCTGGCGGCANATGCAGGTGATAGGCTATTTTCATCAGCTGATTGAGAAATGCCTGCCTCCATAGACCATTGCGCTNGAATCTGATGGCGGAAGTCCGCGCCACGGCNGCAAGTCTCACTGGCCGGCCGAATCCGAGCAGCAATTTCGACAGTTCGGTGTCTTCAAAGATATCAACGTCAGGGATTTTGATGCCGGACTGTTTAAGGGCGCGTGACAGAAACACNCAGTGATCAAGATAAACAATGCCAGACCGGTCACAGCGAACATGGTTGGAGTACCATGAAGTAAAGCGCAGCAAAGGATGGTCTGAATCGAACTGATGAGTAAAGCCCCCCCAGGTCAGCTGATCAGCATCGGGAAGTGTTCGAATTGCCTCGATGTCATTCGGTTCGATCACACTGCGCGGATGATGCAGCAACAGCATCTTACCCTGCGATTGCTCGATCCCCAAATTCATTCTGGCCGCACGAGAAGAGCCCGGGAGACTCAGCACTTCCACGCCGTGCCCGGCGATAAATTCAACAGTGCCATCGGTACTCCCTCCATCAACCGCGAGGATCTCTGCCTGACCNAGTCTGGAAAGCCGACTCATGATTGGGCCNAGATAGCCTGAGNCGATCTCGTTAAAGGTAGGAAGAATGACACTGATCATGTGGAGCTTGGGCGATGAATCTCCCCAAAAGATGTGCTTTGAGTGTAACCCAGCAGAAGCTGCACAGACATCACTTTCTGACCAGCGCACCGCAGTGGCTGCGCCTCGCACAGAACCGGATCAGGCCGGTGACTGTTAAAAAAAAACGACCAAGAGCAGCGCGGAACCGCACAAAACACAAAATAAAGGAAGAAAAGGGATAAAGTGGTGCCGCCACCAAGAGTCGAACTCGGGACCTGCTGATTACAAGTCTTTTAGTAATACGATAAGAACACTTTATTTATGAAAATAAAAAGAATAATAACCACTCAAACTTGGTGTTTTCTTAGAAGCTCACGGCCAAGTTTAACTCTCGCCCTCNAGGAGACTCCACAAATTTCGATCCTTTTCAATTACTGCGGTACAACACTGAAGATAAAATTGAAAAAACTAGGGCCTNATACAGCGTGTTGNNTGCTTGCGGTGTAACTATCTTCAAACCGGAGTGAAGNACAGTAACAGAATGAATACTNAATTATTCAAAGGAACCGCTTGAGGAACATAATATTAACGGCTTCTAGCTTATTCAGCGACTCTCGCTGCTCTTACTTCAATTTCCACGAGCCACCCATCAACGACAAGATCTTTGACTTCGACAAAGGATCTCACAGGCTTGTTTGGATTACCTGTTGTCCCAAAAAATTCAGAATAGCCTTCGTTAAATCCNGAGAAATCAAGACCGTCATCTCCTGCCAGAGCAAAAGCGCGAACTTGCACAANATCGCGCATGGACCACCCATTAGATTCAAGCGTACTTTTGAATCGCTCAAAAGTGTCGATTGTCTGCTGCTTCATATCGCCCCAAGTGTCATCAGCTTTTGGCCTTGCCCCGCTTCCGCTGAGATACATCGTTTCAGCGCCAGGTGGAATTGTAATGCTGGTATAGAAATAGTTACCTTCCCCATCNCTAATAATTTCGGCGGGCATCTCAGAGGNAGCTTGAGAAGGACCTTGNACAAAGTTTGCGGCCTCCCCATTCCTTATCTCGAGTGATATTTGACTATTTTGTGACACTACTGAAGTAGCAATACTCGAAACCGCACCTGAGAACCTATAGAANCTCGAGATAACCACGAAAACTAACAGAACGATCAGCGCGATCACGATAGATACAGCCAGTTTCAATAGATTTGATCTCGTAAACTTAAAATTTAGAATGNCCATAGAAACTTTTCCCCTGCTGATAGCATATTGTTTTTATAANTTCGGTANNACCAACCTCTCAGATTCNCNATGTTAAACAATTTAAGCAGAGAAAAGGCTNAATCCTTCGCGCTGGGNCANCTAGCAAGAGCCCCTTCTATGGAAGTATTTCAATTTTTCAATCCANGCCGGCTTCTCTGATGNATANTTGTTTAACTGTANATGGTCNTNAGAAGCTNNGCTTCTAATANTAACAGATGATTCCTGCCCGAGCTTCAGAAATCTCTTACNNGACTATCGACTATAAAGAGGCNAAGTTACGGTTNAACNAACTCCCACATGCGTGATGAAATTTGCTGTTGGGTGGCCNCAGTATAAAGACGAAATTAGGATTGTGGCCAAGGGGTATTGGAAGTCTGTTTAATACTTGTCTGAAGGCAAGTGGTGAAAAAGTGTGTCGAGCACCGAGAGCGCTTGACCACAAGCCCATCTCGCGTGGGGAAATCTTCAGGTTTATAAAACAAAAGAGAAACCTTTTAGCTTGGAACTTCGCTCAACTAAACAGGAGCCAAAAAACGTGTTTTGACACTCTGACCCAAGGCCTGAGCAATCGACCTTAGTCGAGTAAAGCAGTGAAAGATTGGTACTCCCAATACATTCGCAATCGGCTAAAAACCAATACCGCAGGTCGCTGTAAGTCATTGGAATGATTGGTGCCGCCACCAAGAGTCGAACTCGGGACCTGCTGATTACAAGTCAGCTGCTCTACCACGGCTGAGCTATAGCGGCACGGATTCGAGGCACGATTGGATGCAGTATCAGATACGGTCTCGAAGGACGCGAAGTGTACATAATCCATTACAACGATTCAATATCCCCTGATGCCGCGAGGCTACATGGCCCCAGAGGCTCTGATTTTGCTATGCTCTTAACCTCTGACATGCGCTTGCAAGGACAGGACATCAGATGAACAGCCTCAACAGTAGCGTGACCTGGCAGACGCTGACTGCCAAAAGCGCAGAATTCAAGACCCCTGATTTCTCACTGAAAGCGCTGTTTGCCGAAAGTGAGCGCTATGCCCGTTTTTCTGTGGCGCAGGAAGGCCTACTGCTCGATTACTCCAAGAATTTGCTGGACGCAGAAGCACGAACTCTGCTGATCCGCCTCGCAGAAGAACGACAGCTCAAACAGGCCATTCACGCGATGTTCGCTGGTGAAATCATCAATGAGACGGAACAGCGTCCGGCTCATCATGTCGCCTTGCGCCTACCGGAAGAGCAACAGACCAACAGTGAAGTCAGCGCGACTCTCAACAGACTTTCAGCCATGGTAAGAAAAATTCACATAGGCGAGTGGACGGGACACACGGGCAGACAAATCGAGACTGTCATCAACATCGGGATTGGAGGCTCTGATCTGGGGCCAGCCATGGTCGTTGAGGCGCTTCGCAGCGAATGCTTGTCGGCCTTGACTGTAAAGTTTGTTTCCAACGTCGACCCCATCCATATGCAGCAAACACTGGAGCGAAGCAATCCCGAAACTACGATATTCATCGTCGCGTCCAAATCCTTCACTACCGCTGAAACTCTGGCCAATGCAAATTACGCCCGCCGGTGGCTGCTGAACTCAGGGTGCGCGACCGACCACCTAAATCATCATTTTGTCGCCGTCTCCAGCAATGTAGCCAGCGCGCTCGCGTTCGGCATCGCCGAAGAAAATATCTATCCGATGTGGGACTGGGTAGGCGGGCGCTATTCGCTGTGGTCTGCAATCGGCTTACCGATTGCACTGGCCATCGGAATGGACAAATTCAGGCTGCTGCTGGCTGGCGCTCACAGCATGGATNGGCACTTTGCCACCGCCGAGTTCACCGAAAACATNCCTGTAATNATGGGCNTNCTCAGTGTCTGGTACAGAGGCTTTTTTGACACAGGCAGTTTTGCCGTCGTTCCNTACTCCCAATCGCTNGACAAGTTACCGGACTTTCTNCAGCAACTTTCAATGGAAAGCCTCGGCAAACGGGTTACCCGAGGCGGTNAATCTTTGCCTGTCGATTCAGGTGCCGTGATCTGGGGTACNCCGGGCACCAATGGTCAGCACTCCTACTTCCAGCTGCTGCATCAGGGCACCAGTTTGATACCGGTGGACTTTATCGCAGTGGCGAACAGCAATGCCGATGACGCTNCAGATCAATATGAGCAACTTCTGGCAAACTGTTTGGCACAGAGCCTGGCACTGATGGACGGCCGGGGANATTCTGCTGAGCCACATCGGAGTTCCCCCGGCTCCCGACCGAGCAATACGCTGATCATGAAAGAGCTATCTCCCTTTGCCCTGGGGAGCCTGCTCGCACTGTTTGAACATCAGGTCTTTGTGCAAAGCGTCATCTGGGACATCAACGCGTTTGACCAGTGGGGTGTTGAGCTGGGCAAAACCCTTGCCACNGAGATGCTGCAGGCCCTTCGTTATGAAGCAGGTAGGGAAGACCTCGACGCCTCCAGTGAAGGATTGATCGCTCAGCTTAAGCACTGGCAGNGTAAAGCTTAACGTGCAGTAGAAAGCGCCCGCGCCGGCGGANCCATNATCATGGCAAAGACCATGACTTTGTCGCTCAGTCAGCCGAGCTTCGCTCCGTTCTTNACCGGCCGTTCCGGCATGATCAGTACCACCGCGCCGTCCTCCTGATAAAAACCCGTTACCAGACATTCAGACATGATCGGACCAATCTGCTTTTTGGGGAAATTGACCACCGCGACTACCTGCCTGCCAAGCAGGTCGTCCGCGTCATACAGATCAGTGATCTGAGCGCTGGATTTNCGCAAGCCAATCTCCTCGCCAAAATCGATTTGAAGTTTCCAGGCGGGCTTTCTGGCTTCTGGAAATTCACTGACTTCGACGACTGTACCGACACGCAGTTCCACCTGTATAAATTCATCCCAAGTAATTTCTTTCATACTGTTTCTGAATATGCCCCGGTTAGTTTCCAGAACTTCATCTTCCGCTTATGCTTTCAAAACATAAATACAGGTCTCGCATCGACCACCATTGATCAGCTNAGCGTGGGTTANCACTCTGCGATAGGCTCCGCCCTCNAACTCATCGAGCCTGCTCCAGTGCCGGNCAAGATCTTCCGAGTAAAAAATTTGCCCGGCCACCGNAGCTGCCNCAGGGTCTAGTTGCAGCGCCGGAAATCCGTGAGTGTNCCCNCAGCCTTCAGCGTGAAGCGTGCCAAAAACACGCGCCGGGACCCAGNTGCCGTCCAGTGTCGCAAGCACGTGCTCGTTCACTTCACCCGGGGCNAGCGTTCCGTATACAAACAGGCGGGGCAGCGAAGCCTGAACGCGTTCACTCATGACTCAGGCACGAATCAGGGCCAGCAGCTTGTCGGTCTTCAGCTGCATGAGCGCTTTGTCTCCTCGCGACTCAACGTTCAGCCTGACCAGAGGCTCGGTATTTGACATTCGGATGTTGAAACGCCAGTCGGCAAACTCAANCGACAATCCATCAGTATGATCCACTGCGACAGCGCCCGGCGCATAGAGGGCTTCAATCTGTTCCAGCAGCGCCTCGGCATCCTGAACGGTGCTGTTGATTTCNCCGCTGGCTGGGAAAGCTTCCATGCGCTCATCAACCAGCTGCGACAAAGGTTTGCCCGTAGTCGACATCTGTTCAAGGACCAGCAGCCAGGGCACCATCCCGCTGTCGCAGTAAAAGAAATCNCGGAAGTAGTGGTGAGCACTCATTTCACCCCCGTAGGCGGCATCCTCGCGCCGCATAACCTCCTTGATAAAAGCATGGCCGGATTTGCACAACACCGGCTCTCCGCCCCGGCCCTGCACAACTTCCAGAGTATTCCAGGTCAGGCGTGGATCATGGACAATTTTGGCACCTGCCTCTCGCTCCAGGAAGGTCTGAGCCAGCAGACCGACAATATAGTAGCCCTCGATNAACCGGCCATTTTCATCAAAGAAAAAGCAGCGATCAAAGTCACCATCCCAGGCGATCCCGATGTCTGCCTGATGTTCNGCAATNGCTACTGCCGTGGANTAGCGGTTTTCTNCCAGCATTGGATTCGGCACGCCATTCGGAAAATGTCCGTCGGGCTGATGATGCACCTTGATNAGTTCGAACGGCAGATGCGGCTCCAGAAGATCAATAGANGGCCCGGCGCCGCCATTACCTGCGTTACAGACAATTTTCAGAGGCTTCAGCAGACTGGAATTAACATATGCCAGTAGATGTTGAATGTATGCCGGCTTGGTATTGACCCTCTCCTGAACCCCGATCTTTTCGAGCTCGGGGAATTGGCTTTGTTCTGCGAGCTTTTTGATGTCGAATAGGCCGGTGTCTGCACTGATGGGCCTGCTGTTTTTCCGCATCAGCTTCATGCCGTTGTAGTCCTTGGGATTGTGGCTGGCGGTAACGGCAATCCCTCCATCGGCGTTCAGGTGTGAGGTGGCAAAGTAAACCTCCTCGGTGCCGCATTGACCGATATTCAGGACGTCCGTGCCACCGTCCATTAGTCCGCGGCTGACAGCAGTGCAGAGCGCCTCGCTGGTCAGACGAATGTCGAAGCCGACGACTACCCGCTCGGGGGAGAGTAAGGCGGCATAGGCCCGGCCAATTCGGTACGCGATGTCTTCGTTAAGCTGATCCGGTACACGGCCTCGAATATCATACGCTTTGAAACAGGTGATCTCTGTTGTCATAGTGCCACTCGTATCCCTGCTACTCACCTTGCATTTTGGCAAAAGTGTAATTGGTCGCGTCGATAAATCCGCCAACGCTGCCACAGTCAAAGCGCGTGCCCTGGAATTTATAGCCAATCACGTTACCTCGCCGGGCTTGTGTTAGCAGAGCATCCGTAATCTGAATTTCCCCATTCTTGCCGGGCGGCGTGTCATCGAGGATGTCAAAAATCTCCGGAGTCAGCACGTACCGACCGATTATGGCCAGATTACTCGGAGCATCTTCCGGCGCTGGTTTCTCAACCATGTCGCTGATGCGAATAATGCCGGGGGCCTCTTCCACTCCGGCAATCACGCCATATCGATAGGTCTCTTCCCGAGGCACTTCCTCGATTGCGACAACGCTGCAACCGAATCGCTGATAGAGCGCAACCATCTGCGACAACACTCCGGGCCCCTCAGTCACACAATAATCATCCGCGAGTACGACGGCAAATGGATCGCGGCCAATCAGTCTTCCACCGACTGAAATTGCATGTCCGAGCCCCTTCATCTCCACCTGACGCGTGTAGGAAAAAGTGCATTGCTTCATCACTGTCCTGGTTTCTTCAAGCATTGATTCCTTGTCAGAGCCGGCGATCTGATGCTCCAGCTCATAGGAAATATCAAAGTGATCTTCCAGCGCACGTTTACCACGACCGGTAACGATCGCCATATCAACGATGCCGGCTTCCATCGCTTCCTCAACCCCGTATTGAATCAGTGGTTTGGTGACAATTGGCAGCATTTCCTTCGGCATAGACTT